>CAYMPX010000243.1:0-4197 GCA_964392135.1 uncultured Methylomarinum sp. | reverse complement strand
AATGCGGAAAAAATTCAAATCTAAAAACTACGGTTCCCAAAATGGTTGGGGTTTATAAGGGATTAATAAATTTTATAACCGCCACCATAACAGCCACCAAATCGGGGTATTTTGCTTTAGACATAAAAAAAGACCCGTAACGAAACCGCTACAGGCCTTTAAAATATGGAGCTGGTGATGGGACTCGAACCCGCGACCGGTTGATTACAAATCAACTGCTCTACCAACTGAGCTACACCAGCAATGTTGATCCGTACATTATACGAGATTTTTTAATCTTGTAAAGAATTTTTTTTAAATTCGTTTGGTTTTTTTGTTTTTTCTTTTGTTCTGATGCACCGGGGTCGTGTATTTTGTTTTAAATTTCCGTGAGTTATTATTTTTTGTGTCTGTGCTGTCTTTAGGTTGAAATGAGGGTATTAAATGTTTTTTGCCGTTACCAATTAAATCAGCTCTTCCCATTTTTTTTAAGGCTTCGCGTAATAATGGCCAGTTTTTGGGATCATGGTAGCGCAAGAAGGCTTTGTGTAAGCGTCGTTGTTTGATACTTTTAGGGATTGATATGTCATCTGCTTTACGAGTTACTTTTTGCAGGGTATCTTTGCCTGAGTGATACATGGCAGTAGAAATTGACATGGGGGAGGGTAGATAGGCTTGTACCTGATCGGCTCTAAAACCATTGCTTTTTAACCACAGGGCTAAATTAAGCATGTCGGTATCTTTAGTGCCGGGATGGGCGGCGATAAAGTAGGGGATTAAATATTGCTCTTTGCCGGCTTCTTTTGAGAATTTATCAAACATTTGTTTGAAGCGATCATAAGTCCCCATACCCGGTTTCATCATTTTTGATAAAGGACCTGATTCGGTATGTTCGGGGGCAATTTTTAAATAGCCGCCCACATGGTGAGTGACTAATTCTTTGACGTATTCGGGCGATTCAACCGCCAGGTCATAACGCAGTCCTGAGGCGATAAATATTTTTTTAATACCGGGAAGGTTTCTGGCTCTGCGGTAGAGTTTAATTAATGATGAGTGATTGGTGTCTAAATTGGGGCAAATGCCTGGAAATACACAAGAGGGTTTTCTGCACGACTGTTCTATTTTTTTATCTTTACAGGCTAGACGGTACATATTGGCCGTGGGGCCGCCTAAATCTGAAATATGACCGGTAAATGCAGGCGAGGTGTCTCTAATCGCTTCAACTTCTTTAATAATAGAGTCTTCGGAACGACTTTGGATAATCCGTCCTTCATGCTCGGTAATGGAGCAAAAGGTACAGCCACCAAAACAACCGCGCATAATATTAACCGAATGCTGAATCATTTCAAATGCGGGAATATTGGCATTACCATACTGGGAATGAGGCAAACGAGAATAAGGGCGGTCAAATACACCGTCCATTTCTTTAGTGGTTAAAGGAATGGGTGGTGGATTAATCCATATTTGTCTGGAACCGTGGCGCTGAATCAGCGGTCTGGCATTGCCGGGGTTGGTTTCGCCGTGCATAACGCGGGAGGCGTGGGCGTATAACACCGGGTCATCTTTAACAGATTCATAATCCGGTAGACGAATAACGGTTTGCGCTCTTTGTTTGTTGGGAATATGCCGAGTAAACTGGATGACTTTTTCGCCCTCTGAATCCGTCGGTTTTTTATCGCAGGCAGGCTCCTCCTGGTAGGGGTTGGTCGGTGGATTAATCACCCCCGGTTTGTCTACCGATGTGGAATCCTTTTCTGTCCAGTCTCCAGGTATTTGTTTGACAAAATGCACGGTGCCACGAATCCCTTTTAAATCAGTCACCATTTCGCCATTGGCTAGACGATGGGCAATTTCTACAATTTGTCTTTCGGCGTTGCCATAAACTAATAAATCGGCTTTAGCATCCATCAATACTGACTTACGTACTTTATCAGACCAGTAATCATAGTGCGCCATCCGGCGTAAGCTGGCTTCTATCCCACCAATGATGATAGGGACATTTTTGTAGGCTTCTCTACAACGGTGTGAATAGACATTAACCGCACGGTCGGGACGTTTTCCACCGTCGCCATTGGCAGTATAGGCATCATTAGAACGTATTTTTTTGTCAGAGGTGTAGCGGTTGACCATAGAGTCCATGTTACCGCCAGTGACCCCAAAAAACAGATTAGGTCGTCCTAATGTTCTAAAGTCTTCGGCATTGGTCCAATCCGGTTGAGAGATAATGCCGACTCTAAAGCCCTGGGCTTCTAAAGTACGTCCGATAACCGCCATGCCAAAGCTGGGGTGATCCACATAAGCATCACCGGTTACCAGAATAATATCGCAAGAATCCCAGCCTAAATGATCCATTTCATCTCTGCTCATAGGGAGTTCATGCGCTGTTCCGAAGCGTTGCGCCCAGAATTTTTTATAGCCGAAGATATTTGGTGCAGTTTGGGTCATTTTTTGATTACTTTATCTAATACAGAGGTGTTGTTACGTTTAAAATCACTAACAAAGGTAGGGAAATCTATCTGGTATTGCTGTTCCAGCAACTTTGCCTTTTGTCTCAGTTGTTTCATGGTATATTCAGGGGCATTTTCTCTAAAAGCAAAGCCAATAATATTGCCACGTTTACGAACGGGTAAAAACAGGATTTTCCATTCAAATACCCGCCCCATATTCCAGGCGACTTGTTGAAATAACTCTTTATTGCTTCCCCATAAATTAATGGCTAATAGACCGTCATCTTTTAAAAGGGTGCGGCAACCATCAAAGAAATTTTCACTACTGACTTCCAGCGCCATACCAGCATGGTCGTAAGCATCTATAACTAAAAGATCATGTTTTTCTTCTGTGAGTTTGCTTTGGCGGGAGATATAGTCCCCACCACAGCCTATTTTTATTTTTAAACGTGGGTCGCGAGGGAGTTCAAAGTGACTGCGAGCCACTTTTAATACGCTATGACGGTATTCAATTACTTTAATTTGACATTCACTAAATTGATGTAATAAATACTTGGTAATAGTGCCGCCACCTAAGCCAATCATCAAAATATCTTTGGGTGAATCATTAAACAGTAATAATCCCATCATTGCTTGCGCATAGAGCGAGTTTAATTGCTTGGGCTCTTTTAATAACATGGTGCTTTGTCTCGAATGCGAGCCAAAATGTAAGGCTCTTTCACCATTGGTATCTATAACTTCTATGCTACCTTGTTCATCATGGGTTTGGTAGACAAGCAAACCATCATATTTGTACATAACTGCCTGATAATATTTTAAACTGCCCCTATTTTCCCTTATAAGAAGTCACTTGTCTTGATAAATAAACGATTTGATCATCGCCTGGTTTTAAGTTTGGCACTCCCTATGATCTTGAGCAATATTTCCACACCATTATTAGGGCTGGTTGACACGGCAGTGTTAGGCCATTTGGATTCTGAGCGGTTTTTATCAGCCGTTGCGCTGGGGGGTGTTATTTTTAGCTTTATCTTTTGGGGATTTGGCTTTTTACGCATGGGAACCACAGGGTTAACAGCGCAAGCCTTTGGCAATGATGATAAAGCAGAAGTTAATGCGATATTAATAAGGGCTTTGTTATTGGTTTTGCTTATTTCTGCTGTTATCTTGTTGCTTCAGCAACCGATAGCCCAGTTAAGTTTTTACTGGTTAAAAAGTAGTGCGGGTGTAGAGCAATTGGCATTGCAGTATTTTGAGATAAGAATTTACAGTACCCCGGCAACTCTTGGTTTATATGCATTGATGGGATGGTTTCTAGGTCAGCAAAATGTCAGAGTGCCGCTTTTAGTGGTATTGATCACCAATATCAGTAATATAGGGTTAGATTTACTGTTTGTTTACCGATTTAATATGCAGTTGCAAGGGGTGGCTTTAGCGTCTGTGATTGCTGAATATATCGGTTTTATCATTGCGATATTGATCGCCATTCAAGTGATGAGGAAGAATTTATTGTTTTGGCATCAGAAACAATGGGCAAATATCCATAAATTTAAGGCGATGTGTATTATCAATAGCCATATTTTTATAAGAACATGGTGTCTGATTTTTACTTTTGCTTTTTTTACCGCGCAAAGTGCAAAAATGGGTGATCTGGTGTTAGCTGTTAATGCGCTGTTACTTAATTTTCAAAGTTTTATGGCGTATGCTTTAGATGGTTTTCGTGCCGAGAACTATGCTAATAGACACGTATTTCGACGAGAAGACTGAGGCTGCG
>CAYMPX010000242.1:0-4201 GCA_964392135.1 uncultured Methylomarinum sp. | reverse complement strand
AAACTTTGCACCTTATGAATGGATAGATAATAAAGGTGAGTATCAAGGCATAGCAGCAGACTATATTAAGTTATTAGAACAACGGTTAGCCGTGAAATTTGAGCCTGGCAAAAATAAAAAAACATGGAGTGAGGTGTTAGAAGCAGCAAAACAGGGAAAGTTGGATATGCTGTCCTGTCTGGTTAGAACGCCTGAAAGAGCGACATTTTTAAATTTCAGTTCGCCTTATTTAAGTAGTTCTGCGGTCATTATCAGCGAGTATTCAAATGGCTACATTGGGTCATTGGAGAAACTGGCAGGAAAACGCGTCGCTATTCAGAAAGGACATTACACCCAGGAGCTGCTAACTCAGAACTATCCCGCGATTCAAATTATTTCAACAGAGAGTATAGAAGACGCTCTGCGTAAGGTGTCGGAAGGACAGGCTTATGCTTATGTGGGTGATGTGACCGCTGCCAGCTATGTGATGAAAAAGGAGGGGTTTCTTAACCTGGTGTTTTCCGGTTCTACACCTTATCAAAGCGCATTCCGTTTCGCTACCCAGAAAAATAATCCACTGTTGACTGCAATTATCAATAAAGCGTTAGCGACTATCAGTCAGGATGAAAGGGATGGTATTTATAGTCAATGGCGAGCTTTTAGAATAACTAATGGGTTGGGTGTAGGGCTTGTTATTAAATATGCATTACTGATTTTTGTATTATTTTTACTGGTTATATATTGGGTTTACCGTTTACGTCAATCCGAACGCGCATTGAAAGTCAGTCAGACCAAATTACAGCTGATTTTGGATACTGAACCTGAGTGCGTCAAAGTGGTTGATGCGGATGGCTATATCATGCAAATGAACCCCGCCGGGTTAAAAATGATAGAAGTTGAAAATGAAAGCGAGGTGATTGGTCATAAAGTGGATGAATTAGTGCTTGATGCTGACCGACAGGCATTTAATGAAATGTATGCGCGGGTGATTAAAGGTGAGTCTTGTTCATTACAGTATCAAATCAGAGGACTAGACGCTACTGTTCGGTGGGTTGATTCACATGCCGTACCCTTAATGGATGAAAATAATAGGGTGTTTGTGCTTTCTGTTACTAGAGATATTACAGAGGATAAAAAAACGGAAGACGCGAGAAAAGTAGCGGCTTCAGTTTATCTTCACAGTAGTGAAGGTATGATGGTACTGGATAGAAATAATTTAATTATAGGTATCAACCCTGCGTTTAGCAAAATCACCGGATACAGTTTTAATGAAGTTAAAGGAAAAAACCCCCGATTATTGAAATCAGGCTTGCAAGATAATGAATTTTATAAGGAAATGTGGGCGACTATTAATAATACGGGTTATTGGGAGGGTGAAATCTGGAATAAACGTAAAGATGGTGAGTTATACCCTGAAAGACTGGTTATTAATAGTATTTTTGGTAAACAGGGTAAGGTGGAGCAGCGTGTGGCCTTGTTTTCTGATATTAGCAAACAAAAACACGCTGAAAAATTAATATGGGAGCAGGCAAATTATGATCCGTTGACCGGTTTACCTAACCGAAATATGTTTCTGGATCGTTTAAACCAGGATATTAAGGCAGCCATTCGTTCTGAAAAACGGTTGGCGTTGATATTTCTGGATCTGGATCATTTCAAACAGGTTAATGACACACTGGGTCATGAAAAAGGCGATGAATTGTTGTGTGAAGCAGCAAAAAGATTAAAAAATTGTGTTCGAATATCCGATACG
This sequence comes from uncultured Methylomarinum sp., assembly GCA_964392135.1. Taxonomy (GTDB): domain Bacteria; phylum Pseudomonadota; class Gammaproteobacteria; order Methylococcales; family Methylomonadaceae; genus QPIN01. The sequence goes on along the minus strand of CAYMPX010000242.1, from coordinate 2,469 downwards.
GTTGCCCGCCTTGGGGGGGATGAATTTGTCATTATTTTAGCTGAATTAGATGAATCGCATAATATTGACAGAGTGGCTCAGAATATTATTGATTCACTCAGTCAGATTTTTGAATTAACAGGTGAGCATGCGCATATTTCTGCCAGTCTGGGGATTGCCCTTTACCCTGATGATGCTATGGCACCTGATAGGTTAATTAAATATGCCGATCAGGCAATGTATCTTTCAAAACAGCAGGGGCGCGGACGATTCAGCTATTTTACTCGAGCCATGCAGGAACAGGCACAATCTCGAATGCAGTTAATACATGATATGCATGAAGCGCTGGATGCCAGACAATTTGAACTGTATTACCAACCGATTATTGACCTGGCAACGGGAGAAATCGTCAAAGCGGAAGCATTGATACGATGGAATCATCCAACGCGTGGATTAGTGCAGCCCGCTGATTTTATTCCACTGGCCGAAGATTCCAGACTGATTATTGATATTGGTGACTGGGTTTTCAAGCAAGCGGCTAGGCAAGTTAAATACTGGCGAGAATTTTATAATAAGAACATACAAGTCTGTATCAATAAGTCACTTGTGCAGTTTAGAGCGGCAAAAAACAGTGATGACTGGCTAAATTATTTTAAACAAATTGAATTGTCAGGTAGTGCCATTGCCATAGAAATTACCGAAGGTTTGTTAATGGACTGTACCTCGAATATTTCTCATCAATTATTACAATATAGAGATGCCCATATACAGGTGTCTATGGATAACTTTGGAACAGGCTATTCAGCATTGTCTTATTTTAATAAATTTGATATTGATTATTTAAAGATTGATCGCTCATTCACCACTGATTTAACCTCTAATTCCAGTAACCAGGCATTGTCCGAAGCGATTATAGTGATGTCTCATAAGCTGGGTCTGAAAGTGATTGCAGAGGGCATAGAAACAGAAGATCAACAAAAGTTATTAAAAGTGATTGATTGTGATTATGGACAAGGTTTTTTATATTCCAGACCCGTCCCCGCAGATGAATTTGAAGTGTTATTACTTGCTAACAAGTGACTGATAATGAAATGAATATTAGTCACGGGTGCAACGGGGCAGGTAGGGTCAGAACTGACTCTGTCTCTGCGTTTAACTTTTAAACACAGGAAAAACATAAGCCATGCAACTCTATAGTTAATGATGAGGGGGTAAACTGAATTTTCTTGCTCATTGTAAATAATGACTGATAGACAGGCGTGGCATCTAGCTCGTAGGCATTTTTACAGTTATTACAAATTAGAATGACTGTTTGATGTTGTGTTTCGGCTTGCAAGCATCCAATAAAGGCATTGAGTGATTCTATTTTATGTACCAGTCCCGCATCCTGCAAAAAATCCAGGGCTCGGTAGATGGTGACTGGTTTTGCCTTTGAATTTTGTTCGCGAAATAAATCCAGTAATTCATAAGCACCCATCGCTTTATGACTTGCACAAATCAATTCCAGAATGCGTCGTCGAATAGAGGTTAATTTTATCCCTTTTTCCATGCAAATGGTTTCTGCCGAGCGTAATGCCTGCGTTATACAGATTTGATGATTATGTGGTTGTTGTAGTGTTTTTTTGTTGATGAGCTTATCCATATTAAAATGTTAATCTTACCCCTGATTCTGCGCCACGCCCTGGTTCAGGAACGTAGTCTTTCAAAAATGAAGTTGAGTTACGAATGGTCTCATTTAATAAATTATTCCCTTTCATAAAAAATAAAGCGTTGCTGTTCTTAGAAAGATTCCAGCTATAATTAATATTTGCATTTAATAATAGATAACCGTTTGTAGGTGTTTCATTATCGCCTGTATGAGTCTGTTTTTCTGCATGGGTTAGTCTCAATTCAGCGGAGAAACCTTTATAGCCAGTGTAATCTAACTGCATTCCATAGCGTAATGGTGGCAGTCGAGGAATATTCCCCCCGGAATCTAGCTGACCACGAACATAATCAGCAAATAAACTGCCATCCAGTTTATTATTTTCAGAATTCCAAAGAGGAAAAGTGATTTGTGATTCAAAACCATAAAATCGCGCATTTTGCTGCACAGTCTGAAAAACAGGTAAGCAATTGCTCGCACATAAGGCGCTAATTTGTTCAGTATTCAAATCAAATGATTCCCCTGTTCGTTGTTGAATAATATAGTCTTTACTCCAATTATGGAATAAATTAATTTCTGTGGAAAGCCAATGGAATTCTGTTTTAAAGCCCAGTTCCAGGTTGTATGATGTTTCCAGTTGCAGGTTTTCATCTCCTGATTCAAAGCTTTGCGTTGCAAAATGAACACCGTTTGAAAAAAGCTCCTGGATAGCCGGCGCTCGTTGTGCATGGGTAAATGCCAAACTGACAAGTATGTCACCTGTTGTATGCCATAGTGCAGAGATTGATGCATTAACCGGGGTATGTTGTTTACTACGGTGTCCTTCTGCATCAATTTGTTGATGT
>CAYMPX010000241.1:0-4213 GCA_964392135.1 uncultured Methylomarinum sp. | reverse complement strand
CTCAACGTTTCGGTAAACAAGCCGGTCAAGAAGGTTATTTACGAGCATTAGATTTAAATCAGGATGGCGTAATAAATTTTCCTGATTTCCAGGAAATTCTCACGAAATTAGGGAGTAGTGCGGGAACAGACCCGACTATATTTCGTGGCAGAATATTTGACGGTGTGGGAAACCCATTGCCCGGTGTCACCGTGTATCTCGGGTCGGTTACTCTTGGGGGGGGCGCGATACAAACAGATTTTCAAGGTTTTTACAGCATTCTTGCTGATACTTACCTTGGAGAAACAGTGGTCACTTTTGACGGCTCCACAGCAGTAGACCCAACGCCTGGACTGTTAAGCGGCCAGTATCCGACAATTCCAATCAAACCGGTATATATCAACGGCGGCGTGGATAATGTGTTTCGTGATATTTCGTTACCAGAGCGTGATTTAACCGGTTCAGTACTGTTAGATTCTTCCAATGCAGACATCACCCACAACCCGGATGGCACTATTACTGCGATGTTGACTCAGAATGCTGAGGTTATGAATGCCGGAGTGAAGTTAATGGTACCCGCAGGATGCAGTGCTACCTTTCCAGCCGGTGAAAATCCATTTTTATCCATTACCCGGGTAGATCCGGCCTTGTTGCCTGTACCGATGCCACCAGGTTTATCATCTTCGCTGTTTGCCACTTATCAACCGGGTGGCACTCAAGTCGATTGCCCCACCGGTGTGGGATTAGTCACTGAATTTGATAATATCGATGGCTACTCCATAGGAATGGGAGACCTGGATAATGGTCCGTTTCTGTCTGGCGTTGTCAATGGTAATTTTATTCCTCTGGTAGCCTGTGATGTGCCCGCACCCGGCGATAAAGTGGTTTGCGGACCGATTCCATTACCGTTTGATTTTGCCTGGTATCATGTCGATATAAAATTGCCCTTATGTCCGCGAACCACCGTTGTCGGAACCGTTCGTTTAAATGATGGTGACATGACTCCTGTTGCCGGAGCGAGTGCCTCCATGTCTGGGGTTGGCGCTGTTACAACGAATGCCTCAGGCATTTTTACATTTCTCAATGTTCCGGCCGGTCCTAATGGACCCAATTGCTCGACGTTCCCATTCACTGTTCAAGTATCGGCCAACAAAGATCTTACTTTAAGTGCCTTTTTATTTTTAAATCTCAAACAAAACGTCTCAGCGTCTACACTTGCCGTTCCGGGTGGCGTTACTAATGTTGGGGATATTAAATTGAGCGTAGGGGGTACTGTAAAAGGTCGGGTGACCAATTTAAGCAGTATCAATCCTTTCCTGGTGATTCCATTGTCGGATGCGAGAATGCATTTTTTTAGTGGATCATTCATCCAGAATCAGACTAAGACTGACCGTGCTGGTAATTACAATTTTAATAATGTTCCGGTTGATTCATTTATAGTTGATTCATCTTTTAGTGGCTTGGTACAGTTACCAAGTGGCGGCGGACTGGTACAAAAGGATTTTTCTGGCTCTCTTTCAAGCAGCATTGATTTTGAAGGTCAGATAAAAATCAGTAACTTTAAACATGTCAGTAAAGGCAGTATAAGAGTGAATGTCATCGAAGAAAATGGTGACCCTGTTGACAATGCTCAAGTTTCATTACGTAGTGATCTAGTTGATTTGGGACAAGGTTATCTCAGTCCTTCTGTATCCTGTAGTGGTGTTACAGACACTAACGGTATGATTACATTTGGAGAAGCAAATGTACATTGTATTGAAAATCATCTTGGATTGTTTGGATTGCCGGATCTGGGTTCAAATCCTCCGGGTGGCGTACCCATGGGCCCTTGTAATATTGATGTGACTCTTGATAATGGCGGAGGCTTAGGAGTAGAAGGTGTAACACCACTAACAGGCTTAGGAGACTTAGTCTTAGGAGACGGGTTCAGTAGCTCGGTTCGTAAAAATCATATCAGTCCTGCAGACGGTTGCTTTATCAATCAACATGGCGAATTGGTCGAAGTAACGGTTGTGTTACCGCCACTACTGCCACCTGTAGTTACTTTCCCCATCACTAAGGAATTATGGTCTATCGCAAGAGATGATAATCAATTGAGAAAGATTAATCCGAATAATGGTCAGACTATTTCCTCTGTAGCAATTACTTTAGCAGGCGATACTGTTTTAGGTGGCAATGGTCTTGCATTTCATCCGAACACAAATCAATTATGGACTTTATTGAAGTTAAATAGCTTGTTGTCTGGACATGACCGGATGTTAGCAACGGTCGACCCTGTTACAGGAGTCGCTACTGCTGTAGGGGTTCCGGTTTTGCTGGCTTAACATTTGATGGAAATGGAATATTGTATGGTGTTACGGGTGATGGCTCTTCATTAATTCCGGAAAGTCTTTATACCATCGATCAGACTGACGCGGCAGCGACCTTGTTTGTCACTCTGGGAAATGGCGATAATGGGGAAACGATTGCTTATAATCTCAACGATGGCTTAATTTACCATGCTTCTGGATTGAGTAATCCAATATTTGAAAAATTCAATCCTGGAACTGGTGGAATCATAGATATTCCAATTCCTACGCCACCGCTTGGTAATGAATCGACCGCTTTAGTGTATTGCTCCCCATTAAATATTTTCTTCTGGGCTGATGGCGTTTTTGATTTGAATACTTTATCTGCAGTGTCGCCGGACGGAAATGCTCAACAGATTGGGTCTTTGGATCATACTTCTAAAGGGTTGGCAACTCCTTTCTAAAAATATTGTTGATGTTATAAGTCAGTGGGGAATGCTTTTTGGCTCTTCCCCACTTTTTTATAGATCCCGGAAATTTCGGGGGTACACACGCCATTAATCTTACGTCGCACGGCATCCATCGATTTGGGGGGTTCAGCATGATTGCATGATTGACTGTCACCAACGCGCCCTCTTTTACATTCAGATAGTTAAATGCTTGTTGAGAAAGCCCCAGCTCCCCGGGTTGTACAATAGAAGGATCATCAACCACATTGAGTACAGCGAAAATAAAGGAAAAAATAAAGGGGGACGCTACTAGGCTGTCGAAAAGCGACTTTTAAGCTGTTTTAGATTTCCCCAGGTTTTGGCTATCATCGCCACTGAAAAATGCATACCGTTTTTTTCGCACAGTGTAAGGAATATGTTTTTTCTCCCATGCTTCAATATCCGCTTGGGATGCCTTTCTCAATGCCTGTGTCACGATTGTATCCGTCAACTTTCCACAGAGTGCTGGAATAAGAAGTACTGTTCGGTTCATATCTGCCTGTGGACTTCGTTCAATAATATGCTTAAAGTTTCCAAAAAGCGATTCGATAATATCGCTACTGACCAGCATAGGGTGGGAAGTCAGTTTCTTTTGAAGTGTAAAATTCTTCTTTAACCAGGTTTGTAAACATTTTTTTACTTTTGAGTTTCTGGGCAGTTTTCTTGAGAGTTCAAAACATTGGCGATAAGTCTTTTTATCAAGCCCGTTATTTTTAAGAATCCCCATGACCTGTGAAATGATTTTTGTTGTCGCTGCAAACGGTACAATAAAGTCTATTGATTGACTGAAGTGTGGGAATGCCTTGCGTAGCTTGGCCCGTTGACTACCTTCTTCAGCTTGGTCTGTGACAGCAAAGACAGATAACATCTTTTCAGCCCATTCGCCCAACTTTCCAATACTCTGAAAGCGCCCTTTGCTACGTAACTTTGGAGGCATGAGAAAGGCGAGTTCTGTTTGGCGCAAGCATTTCGCACCGTGACTGACTAATGCAGTAAATCGTTTATAAATATCCAGCTTCTCAAATTGGGCTTTAAGAGCGGTGGCTATCGTATGACCTATATCATCAATAGTGGGCACCTGTTTCTCTTGTTGGTCAGACCATAGTCGCACACCTTTGTTAAGTGTGGCATCTCTATCTTTGATAATAGCAACAGGCTTGCCCGCACGACTAAAAATATCTTCTAGCTCGGGACAGAGACTGTCTCCAGTGACTTTGTCGGATACGGTGAGGCCAATACACTCACAGTCTTCCAGCCGAATGGCTGTTCCCCGTTTTGATAAGGCATCCACTTCGACCCGCAGAACGACCAAGGCTTTTTTAGTCCCTATATCAATAGAGTGATCAATAATGGCAACCCAGGGTTTAGTGACTGTCTGCACCTGGGTCAGAAGACCTAATCCTAGGCGCAAACTCCAGTTGATCACGGAGGTGAAATGAGGAACCCAGCCCACTGAAT
>CAYMPX010000240.1:0-4225 GCA_964392135.1 uncultured Methylomarinum sp. | reverse complement strand
ATACGCCTATCCGCGTAATGTTTGAGTTTATCGTCAAATTCGCTGAGTTCGGTTTGTTTTTTCTCTAATGCGGTGAGGGATTTTTTAAAACGATTGGCATCACTGGTGCTGTCGGCATCTTGCATTTGTTTTTGTAACACCATCGCAGAAGCCTCGTATTTACCTAATAACGGTGTGACATACTCAGTACGCATTCGGGATAAAGTGCTTTCATTGTAGCGATGTAGATAGACCAAGCATTCAAAGGCTTTTTGTTTACCTGAGCTGAATAACCAATAGATGGGGCGTTTTTTGTAGGTTTTTAGGTGGTCTTTATAGAATTGAGTGGCGAGATAACGGCGGATAGTGTCTAGGCTGGATTCACTGTTTTTAGCTTTGATGGCGTATAAGCATAGGCTTTCTGCTATAAAATCTAAATTCTGTTGTAAATTTTCTTCACCCCAAACCACACGCACAAATTCACGCAAGCGGTGCGTGGCATCATCTGCAAACCATGCTTGATCGGTGAGTGGGATAATGCCATCCTTATCGGCTGGGAAAGTTTTGTATGCGTCTTGTTGCTGTAATTCGCTAAAGCCTTGATTGCCTGCATGGGCATAAACTAAGCCTTGTTGGTCTAGGGAATAACGACCCATCATGCAACCGATGGCGTAGCTGATAAGTTCGGTAAAGGTATCGGATTGAAAACGGTTTTCTAAGGCTTCATCAGATAATTTGCCGCCATAACGGTATTTAGGATTTACTGTTAAAGTGATTTGTTCCAGTGGTACATCGGGGGTGAGTTCGTCTTGCAAACCGTAGGCATCAATAAACAGGCGATTGTTTTCTTGCTCTAGGCGTTGCATTTCGGCGATGGTTTCGCGGTTGTGGCTTTGCCATGCCGCGTAAATATCCGATAAAGCGTAGGTTGGGTTAGCGGCTTTATCGCGTAACCCGACATTTTCGGCTTCGATGTGTCGGGTTACGCTATCGCTAACCCAACCTACGGTACTCTCGTTCCCACCGTCCTCGGTGGGAATGCAGACGGTGCTTTTATCAGGCTCGGTCTGCATTCCCACGCAGGAGCGTGGGAACGAGGTTTGCACTAAGGGGTTTTGTTGAAAATCCCATGAGGTTTCGTAGATGTTCCAGTCAATTTCTGATAGTTGTACCAGTACTTCGGAGCTCTCAATACTCTTTTTTACAGGAAGTGATAAAACATTGCCTACATTTAATGCCAATGTAGGGTTCATGAGGTTTAACAAATACTCAGCAACATTACTATTAAGAAATAATAAAACATTGATAATATCTATACTTCCATTTTTCACAAAAATAGATGGGGAAACCGAATTAAATAATGAAGATTCCTCAAGAATCCTAAATGATTTCCCACTCTTAGCACTAATAATTGACCATGTAACCCCAACTTTATCTTGTGTTTTCTCACTCGTAATTCGTGCTATTTTGTCTTTTCTATAATGAATTTGGTCTTCTTTACTCCAGCGTAGTATATGTTCAATATTTCCAAAATATTTCCTATAGTCACCACCCTTTGAACATTGACGCCAAAATTCATTTACACCAATTCTTGCCTTATCTACTTCCCATAAATGCCTAAGATACTTATCATCATTTCCACTTTTACATGGACCATCAGAAAACATTAGAAAATCCAATTTTTTAGAAGAAATAAAAATATTACGGACTTTATCACTCACCCAATACGCAATCGGACTACCTGGTATTTTCTTAAAGTCATCCTGTTGCGTATTATCAAAACGATTTTCTTGCTTTAATAAAGCCTGTTGCTTTTCGGCTTCATTGTCCTCAATCAATCGAAAGAATACAGGTCGATACTGTTCTATATGCTGTTTACTCAACACCCAAGCTGTTGTTTGTACCACTTCGCCCGATATTTGACTAAAGGCTCTTGCCCCAAGATGTGCCATGGTAATAAAGGTTTTAGTCTCTAATAACCATTGCCGTGATTTTTCATAACTGGAAAGAAACATCCAAGATTGCATATTAACTTGAGCGTTAAAACCATTGTCTTTTAGAAAACTAAAGCCCCGTTCCATAAATATCGCAAATAAATCTGACTTCGCATCTGGATAATAAGCTTTAGCAAAGGTTTTTAAGTCTTTGTTCATGCCCTTACTGCCCATATACGGGGGATTGGCAATCACTACATCATATTTTTGTGCAAGAATTTGCGCTTGTTTCACTAATGGCAATAAAGTTAATGCTTCATGTTGAGAAAAAATATCGCCTGCTTGCGCCAATGCTTCTATTTGTTGTCTTATATCAGCTAATCTTTGAGCGAATAATTCGGGAATAGTAATCAAAGAGCCTAATGTTTTCGCATCCTCAAAAATTTCGATTAATTGCCCACCGCCTGACACTTCTCCACCAAACCCTAAACCGCCGCCACCTAAGCTGCCTGATTGCATTGCCATCACATGCAACTGCACCTCACGGCTAAAAATACGCCGATCATCAGCACGCGCCAACATCATCAAGGCAAAACCTGCGAGTTGTGCGGCACGATCATCAATATCTAAACCAAATAGATTGTTTTCTAAAATCAGTTGCGGGATTTTTCGCGGTTGATAGCCGCGTTCTTGATAAATGGCTTTTAATGTGTGATAGGCTTCCACCAAGATATGACCTGAACCACAGGCAGGGTCTAATACTTTAATGCTTTCGGGTTCTATGCTGGTTGGGGTAATGGCTTTAATCTGTTGATTAACCTCATCGGTTTGTTCAGCTGGTTCAATATAATAGTCCATGCCTGCTTTAAGACTGGAATCAGGATAGCTTTGCAGCCATTGCCGACCCACAGAGTTTTGCACCAGATATTTTACAATCCAATTCGGGGTAAATAATTGCGTGGCGGCGGGTATATCTTCCGATTTAACCACTTTACCCATCACTGCATCTTTCTTTTCTGAAATATAAAATTGATACAACCAGCCAATCACTTCGACCTGCTGCCAATCTTGTTCAGGAATATCATCTACTAAGCCACGCAGGATAGAATCGGTACGGGTGAGGTTATCGGGTAATAACAGTTCGGTTTCATCATCAATGGATTCAAACAAAAACGGCATGGCTTTATGTAAAGCATGGCATTGCCCTAATAATAAGGTGCGATACAGTAGCTCGTCTTGATTACCTGCCAGTTTGAGTTCAATAATCTGATCACGATTTAAACCCAAATCCTCAGCCACATCTTGGGCATGTTCCAGTATTTCAAAACCACTCTTATTATCAGGGTGGGATAAAACGCGGAGTCCATGGTCTAAATAATCATGGAGTTCCATATAACGAATGGCGCATAAGCGGTTAAACCATGTGTAGGCGATGTATTCAACCACCACTAAAAAACCAGTATTTTTGACTCGATCAATTAAGCGTTCGCGTAATCTTTTTATCTTAATATCAAAATTTCTTCCTTCAACAACAAGCCATGCTCCTTGTTCGGTTGCATCAGAAATTTGAGTTTCACTGTATACCCCTAACTCATTAATTTTCTTCATTACCGCACCTATAAACGCTTTACGCGCTTGAGGGGCATATTTTTTTATATTATTAGTCTTCATTTCTTAATTCTCAATACTTCCGCATACTGTTTTGATAGCGGACTTTAGATCATCTCTAAACTGATTAAAACTAGGCATATCCATTTTCTCTAAATCTAAGTTATTTATTTTTTCAGTTAACAGTTCATTATCACAGTCACTAATACCAAGATAATTAGCTAATATTTTTTTCGGATCATTATCTTCAGAGCGATCATTTCCTGATAAGGTTGCTTCTAATGACTCGCAATGAAGATAATTATTTTTACAACTACAAATCAACCATGCTTCTGATGTTGGTCTAGGTATCATCGCAATACCTGCATTCATTTTTCCGCTTTTAAAGCCCTGATCAACTGCCTTAACAATTTTTGACTGTATTGGCGAGGTAAGGCTTTTTTCTTTATTATTACCGTCAGTATCATGGAAATATATTGCCAATTGACAATCTTGTTCTATTGCCAGCTTTCCTAATTCTCGTGCTTGCTTCAGTTTACCCAAATTATCTTTATACTCACCACTTTTACCTGAAAATGCATATCGTCCTTCACCTTTTACAACTTTTTTACTCTGTTTTTTTAGATACCCATGAGAGACATAAGTTATAGATAGAGGATTAGTTTCAAAAATGTCTTTATTCCATACAGGTAAATACTTATTTA
>CAYMPX010000239.1:0-4226 GCA_964392135.1 uncultured Methylomarinum sp. | reverse complement strand
AGTATGTGTGACTGCACAGCATAGGGATATGTTAGATCAGGTGTTGGCGTTGTTTTCCATTATTCCTGATTATGATTTAGATATTATGAAACAAAATCAAGGATTGACAGGTATAACCTGTGCAATCCTGACAGGATTGGAACCTGTGTTACAGGATTTTTCTCCCGATAGAATTTTGGTTCATGGTGATACATCAACAACATTTGCAGCCAGTTTAGCAGCGTATTACCAAAAAATTCCTGTTGGACATGTAGAGGCAGGACTACGAACACATAATATATATTCGCCATGGCCTGAAGAAGCGAATCGAAAATTAACGGGGGCTTTGACTGATTTGCATTTTTCGCCAACCGATACAGCAAGAGATAATTTGTTACAAGAAGGGGTAGCAGAGAACCGCATTGTTGTAACCGGAAATACAGTCATTGATGCGTTATGTCATGTTCAACAGTCTATCGAAAACAATGTGCAATTAACAACTGAATTAGCGAGTCGTTTTCCCTTTATTCATGCAGATAAGAAAATAGTTTTAGTCACAGGACACAGACGTGAAAGCTTTGGTGATGGCTTTGAGAATATTTGCCAGGCATTAAGAGAATTGGCTTTACGAGATGATATACAAATTATTTATCCTGTGCATCTTAATCCCCATGTGCGTGAGCCGGTTAATAGGCTTTTGAAAAATATTGGTAGTATACACCTTATTGAGCCACAAGATTATCTGCCTTTTGTTTATTTAATGAGTATCTCATATATTATTTTGACTGATTCGGGTGGGGTTCAAGAAGAAGCACCTTCGTTAGCCAAGCCCGTATTAGTCATGCGTGATACCACTGAACGACCCGAAGCGGTAGTGGCAGGTACAGTCAAATTAGTCGGGGCGGATAAAGCTAAAATTATTCATAACGTCTCTTTACTATTGGATGATCAACAGGAATACCAAAAAATGAGCTTTTCTCACAACCCTTACGGTGATGGTCTGGCAAGTCAACGTATTGTAGAAGGAGTGGCAGTACATGTATAAAACAACATTTAATAAAGTATCTGTTGTCGGTTTAGGATATATTGGATTACCAACAGCAGCTATTATCGCCTCTAGAGGGGTAGAGGTCATTGGTATCGATGTTTCTCAACATGCGGTTGATACCATAAATCAAGGTAAAATTCATATCGTAGAGCCTGATTTAGATATGTTGGTGCAAAGTGCGGTGACGACCGGTAAATTAAAAGCAACCCTGGAACCAGAGCCGGCAGATGTTTTTCTGATTGCTGTACCGACACCTTTTTCAGAAGGTTATAAACCGGATCTTTCTTATATAGAAACAGCAGTTAAAAAAATAGCACCGGTATTACAGAAGGGTAACTTGGTTATTTTAGAATCTACTTCTCCTGTAGGTACAACAGAGAAAATATCAAAGTGGATGAATGAAATAAGAACAGATTTAAGTTTTCCTCATCAAAATAGTGAGCAGGCAGATATATATATTGCTCATTGTCCTGAGCGTGTATTACCCGGGTATGTCATTCAAGAATTAGTCACCAATGATCGAGTTATTGGCGGTTTAACACCGCAATGTGCTGAACAAGCCAAAGCCTTGTATCAACTGTTTGTTAAAGCAGAGTGTATTGTGACAGATGCCCGTACTGCTGAAATGGCAAAATTAACTGAAAACTCTTTCAGAGATGTGAATATTGCCTTTGCCAATGAGTTATCTATTGTTTGTGATGACTTGAACATCAATGTCTGGGAATTAATTAACTTAGCTAACCGCCATCCACGGGTTAATATTTTAAAACCGGGACCGGGGGTGGGTGGGCACTGTATCGCTGTAGATCCCTGGTTTATTGTGGATTCCAGCCCGGAACAAGCGCGTTTGATACGGACTGCCAGAGAAGTGAACGACAGTAAACCCGAGTTTGTGGTTAATAAAATTCGAAAAGTTGCTGCAGCCTTTAAGCAACCTAAAATAGCCCTGTTAGGGTTAGCATTTAAAGCGGATATTGATGATTTAAGAGAAAGTCCTGCAGTGGATATTGCTGAAAAAGTGATACAAGACGCTTTGGGAGATGTGTTAATTGTTGAGCCGTACATAAAAAAATTACCCGATAATTTACAAGCGGAGCATGTAAAATTGGTATGTTTTGTCGATAGCCTTGCGGAAGCAAATATTATTGTCACTTTAACCGATCACTCAGTATTTAAACAGATTAAGCCATCCGTATTGCACGAAAAAGTGATTATTGATGCACGTGGTATTTGGGAGTAGGACTGTATGGAATTAGAACATATAAAAATTGCCATGATAGGCTTGGGCTATGTAGGTTTGCCTCTAGCAGTAGAATTTGGAAAAAAATATACCACGGTAGGCTTTGACATCAATCAATCACGTATTGATGAATTGAAATCAGGGAATGATCATACTTTGGAAGTGAGTGATGAGGAATTAGTAACAGCTAACAAGTTAAGCTATACCTCGGATATTGAAGAAATTAAGCACTGCAATGTTTATATTGTTACAGTACCCACGCCAATTAATGAATATAAACAGCCTGACTTAACGCCACTGGAAAAAGCCAGTGCCTTATTAGGTCAAGTAATTAAGCAGGATGATATTGTTATTTACGAATCCACTGTTTATCCGGGTGCAACGGAAGAAGTCTGTGTGCCTATTTTAGAAAAAGTATCTGGATTAACCTTTAACCAGGACTTTTTTGTAGGCTATAGCCCTGAAAGAATTAATCCAGGTGATAAGGCGCACCGAGTCACTAATATCTTAAAGGTTACTTCAGGTTCTACTGAGCAGGTTGCAGAACACATTGATCAACTTTATAAAAGCATTATTGCCGCAGGTACCCATAAAGCCAGCAGTATTAAAGTGGCAGAAGCGGCAAAGGTCATTGAAAATACTCAACGTGATGTGAATATTGCATTAATTAATGAACTGGCTTTAATCTTTAATCGTTTAGATATTGATACCGAAGAGGTGTTAATTGCTGCTGGAACAAAATGGAATTTTTTACCTTTTCGACCCGGCTTGGTAGGCGGGCACTGTATTGGTGTTGACCCTTATTATTTAACCTATAAAGCGCAGTCTATCGGCTATAACCCTGAAATAATTTTATCAGGTCGGCGTATCAATGATGGTATGGGCGAGTATGTCGTTTCCCGACTAATTAAATGTATGTTGCAAAAACGGATTCAAGTACAACAGTCTGATGTCTTGATTATGGGGCTAACATTTAAAGAGAACTGTCCTGATATACGTAATACCCGCGTGATTGATATGGTTGATGAATTGAAAACTTATGGTGTCAATGTACATGTTTATGATCCTTGGGTAGATACTAAACAAGTAGACGCTGAATATGGCATAAAACCAATAACAACTTTAGAAAACCATAAATTTGATGCTATAGTTTTAGCTGTTGCGCATGAGCAATTTAAACAAATGGATATTAAACAAATTAGAGCGCTAGGCAAGCCGGATTCAGTGATTTATGATCTTAAGTATTTATTCCCCGCTGAATTAACAGATGAGCGATTATAACGAATGAAAATAATGGTTACCGGTACTGCCGGGTTTATAGGAAATCACCTGGCACTAAAATTATTAGAACGTGGCGATGAAGTGATTGGCATTGATAATTTAAATGATTATTACGATGTTAATTTGAAATTGGCGCGTCTCGAGAGAATAAAAGATCATGCCTTGTTTACCGATGTAAGAGCAGATATTGCGGATAGGGAAGGCATGGAGCAATTGTTTAAACAGCATCAGCCACAACGGGTGGTTAATTTAGCTGCGCAAGCAGGGGTAAGATACTCGATAGAAAATCCTCATGCGTATATTGACAGTAATATTGTTGGTTACCTTAATATTTTGGAAGGTTGTCGGCATCATAATGTAGAACATTTAGTTTATGCCTCCAGTAGTTCTGTCTATGGTGCCAATGAAACCATGCCTTTTTCGGTACATGATAATGTAGATCATCCGCTCAGTCTATATGCGGCTTCCAAAAAGGCCAATGAATTGATGGCGCATACCTACAGTAATTTATACAACTTACCTACTACGGGCTTGCGATTTTTTACTGTCTATGGGCCTTGGGGAAGACCTGATATGGCCTTGTTTTTATTTACCAAAGCAATCAAAGACGGTGAAAAAATCAAGGTGTTCAACTATGGTAAGCATCGTAGAGATTTTACGTATATTGATGATATAGTC
>CAYMPX010000238.1:0-4249 GCA_964392135.1 uncultured Methylomarinum sp. | reverse complement strand
CTGTTGTAATCGTGCTGTTAAATAGCGTGTTGTCTGCCGGTTCTGTTTTAATAACAGGCTTGGGTTTTGTGCGCCCAGTTTGGCATTGATAACGGTGAGTTTGCTTTGACCCGCATCAAGCATTGCGTGACTAGCGCGCAGTAAACGTTGGTGCAGTTCATCGCTGCGTTGTTGCGAACGGTTTAATTGTGTCTTTGGGTGCTGTTGTTGCAGGCGGCGATGAAGCCACTGAACCTTTTCCTGATAACGGCTGGCTTTGTCGCTGACCAGTTGTTGTAGTCGCTGCTGATACCAGTCAAATGATTGTAGCCAGGATGACTGGTCGGGGGTGATGGTTTCAGCGGCGGCGGTAGGTGTGGCGGCACGCACATCGGCGACAAAATCGGCGATGGTGACATCGACTTCATGACCGACGCCGCTGACAACAGGGATGCGACAGTTGTAAATGGCGCGCGCCACGCTTTCTTCATTAAAAGACCACAGGTCTTCCAGGGAGCCACCACCACGTACCAGTAGAATAACGTCGCAATTTAAGGTGCCATCCGACACCGCCTGGTCGATCAGTTGAATGGCGTTACAGATGGCTGGAGCGGCTTCGATACCCTGCACAGGCACGGGAAAAATTTTTACTGGAATGGACGGAAAACGTCTTTCGATGACACTTAACACATCATGAATGGCGGCGCCGGTTTTCGAAGTGATGATGCTGATGCATTCGGGCAGCTCGGGAATTTCCTGCTTGCTAGCTTCATCGAACAGGCCTTCATCAGCAAGTCTGATTTTTAATTCTTCAAACTGGCGACGTAAAGCGCCGTCACCGGCTTCTTCCATGCGATCGACAATCAGCTGATAATTGCCACGCGGCTGGTACAGGCTGACTTTGGCGCGTACCAGTACCTGGCTGCCGTTCTCCGGCTGAAATTTGAGCGTACGATTGCGGCCTTTGAACATGGCGCAGCTAACCTGTGCCGAGGCATCTTTCAGGCTGAAATAGATATGCCCCGATGCGGGCTGTGCCAGATTGGAAATTTCACCCTCCACCCAGATCCAGGCGAATTCCTGTTCCAGCAGGTCGGCTACTGTGCGATTGAGGCCGCTGACGCTGTAGATGTTGTTGCTGTCGGTACTGGAAAACATGATTCTGATTTAAACATAAAAAATGGCCTGCATTCCTCTGAAGGAGTGTCGGCCGTGATTTTTTTCGGATATTTTACTACGGTTCCGTTAACTGTTTTGATATTAGTCAGATACCCGGCCGTATTGATACTTGTTTGTTTTATAAGGCATGAAACACCCCCCCCGCTTACTGCGCCGGGATTTGATCACAATCTAGGAATTATCCCCCCGTACCGGGGACCCCTGGCCTAAAATCGGGGAGATAGGAAGAGCGGCCCCCACACCAACACTGCTGGTATCAGCAGGCTGATCATGAACAAGCTCGGCAGAATGCTGATCTTGCTGCTGTCCGTCGCGGCGGCGGGCCCCTTGCCATGTCGGGCCAGCATTGGGCTGAGTTCGGTCATCGTCGCAAAGAAACCACCTTGGATATTACCATCGGGTCATCTGCTCGGAGCGAGAATGACGCATATCGACTTGCCCTCGTCCCTAACGAGAGTCCTACGGATTGATAGTCTTCGGTTTCGGATGGCGCAAGCGCTCCGGGCCTGGAGCACATCTGGGCGACCACACGGGCTATATCACTTTAAAATTTTTTCACTTTACCGCTAAACAAAGTTTAGATTTAAGCCCAGGAACCCTGTTAAGCTGCTTTGGCGAAATTCGTTATGGTTATCAAGGCAAAGAAATAGTTCACCCTGAATATAAAATTATTTCATCTACTGATAATATTACTGAGCCTTGCTTAAGCCCTATCTACCCATTAACTGAAGGCTTACGTCAGAATACCGTTAGAAAAGCAATAAATCAAGCGTTGACTTTGTATCAACAAGACCCAGAGCAACTTAAAGATTGCTTACCCCAACAAATATTAAAGCAATACAACTTCCCCTCTTTAAGTCAGGCATTACTGGAGTTACACCAACCTGAGCAGCAATCAACCACACAATTGCAACAAGGGAATTTAGCCGCCATAAAACGCCTTGCTTTTGAGGAACTACTTGCCCATCATCTGATTTTATTAAGCAATAAGCAAGCAGTAAAACAATGGCAAGCACCTGTATTAAAAGCGACAAAAGAACAATCCAAAGACTTTATAAAGTCTCTTCCCTTTCAATTAACTAATGCTCAATACCGCGTTATTGATGAAATTATTGCTGACTGTCAATCAAGCCATCCCATGCTTAGGTTAGTCCAGGGAGATGTTGGCTCGGGAAAAACAGTAGTGGCCGCTTATGCTGCTTTACTTGCACTTTCAAGTAACTATCAAGTGGCCATTATGGCTCCAACGGAATTATTAGCCGAACAACACAATCGTAACTTTAATCAATGGTTTAAAAACAGTGAGACGCATATTGCCTATTTAACGGGGCAACTTAAAGGCAAAGCCAGAAAAACTATATTATCAGCTATAGAAGAGGGTTCAGCCGGTATTATTATAGGAACCCATGCTTTATTTCAGGAAAGTGTTAAATTCCATCAATTAGGCCTTATTATTATTGATGAGCAACACCGCTTTGGCGTACATCAACGTTTAGCTTTAAGAGAAAAAGGCCAAACCAATAACAGCCGCCCTCATCAATTAGTGATGACTGCTACACCTATCCCACGAACACTGGCCATGTTGCAATATTCAGACCTGGATATTTCTATTATTGACGAGTTACCTCCTGGTAGAAAACCTGTTATGACTTGTGTTATTCCTGCAGAAAGACGCGAACAAATCATTGAGAAAGTTAATAATTGGACGGCAAATAATAACCAAACTTATTGGGTTTGCACCCTGATTGAAGAATCAGAAGTCTTGCAATGCGAAGCGGCTGAAAAAACCGCTGAATACTTGACCGAAGCATTACCAAATGTTCGTGTTGCCTTAGTGCATGGTCGAATGAAGTCGGCTGAAAAAGACAGTATTATGCAAGGTTTTAAAAATCATCACTATGATTTATTAGTAGCAACAACAGTGATAGAAGTCGGTGTTGATGTGCCAAATGCCAGTTTAATGGTGATTGAAAACCCTGAAAGACTTGGCCTCTCGCAACTTCACCAGTTACGTGGACGAGTTGGTAGAGGCGACCAGGAAAGCTACTGCCTGCTGATGTATCAAAACCCCTTATCAAACATGGGAAAACAAAGATTAAGTATCTTACGAGAAAGCAGTGATGGCTTTGTTATTGCAGAAAAGGATTTAGAATTACGCGGTCCAGGTGATGTTATGGGTACTCGACAAACAGGCTTAATGCAATTTAAAATTGCTAACCTTGAACGAGATATACTTCTTATTAACCAAGTACAAGCAGCTGCCAGCATTATTTCTGAGCAACACCCTAATGCTATCCAAGCTATAATTGACCGTTGGCTTGGCCAAACAACTCTTTACTCCGAGGTATAAAAACAGGTGCACAAAAACAGTTTCTTATTCACTCAAGAACCTCACTGGAAAAAAAAATATCCTGGCATTAAACAAGTACTCCCAGAAAATGTTCATTCCTGGGTTTATGAAAAAAATTCATTAACACGCCGTTTAAAAAATACTTACGGCAATGACTTTGCTGTTGAAATTTTATTTCATCGCTGGAAACCCGCGTTTCTAAGCGAATGTGATTTACTTAACTTACCTCATCAACAATTTAATTTAGTTAGAGAGGTTGTATTACATGCCAATGGTAAACCGCTTATCCTTGCCAGAACAATTCTCCCAGAAAAGACCATAAAAATAGCCAAGCGAAATTTATCGCATCTTGGTACACGGCCCTTAGGGGAGGTTATTTTTGCCTACCCAAAATTAGAACGTTTAGACCTAAATATCAGTTATATTCCTTATTCTTTATGGACCGAAGAACTCACTAACCTAATTAAGATAGAACCATACGTTTGGGGAAGAAGAACAGTCTACGCTATTCAAAAGCAAAAAATGCTAGTCAGCGAGTTTTTTATGCCAGGTGCATTGGAGGTTTAACACTGCTAGGTTTCACCACCAAATAACTCACACAAAGGCACTGAGATATAAAAAAGAGTAGACCTTGCTCAAATGCTGTTTGCTTCAAGGGGAACAGCCAGCTTGAAAATTCAGGAGGCATTTATTGATTATGTAGTCTTCAATCACTCTCAGGCAAGTGGCAAAAGTGGCATA
>CAYMPX010000237.1:0-4255 GCA_964392135.1 uncultured Methylomarinum sp. | reverse complement strand
TGTGGAGCCAAAAGACCCGTCAGGATTCGGGTATTATTGAATCCTCGTTCCTAAGTGCAGAATACCCGCACAATGCGCTTCAAAATGGCTCGCTTTACGCCAACACCACCGTCAAACGTATCAAGTCAGTTGAGTATAGATTTTTATACGAATTCAGGTTAGACTAAAAATATTAAATTTCAGAAAAATGCGTATTAAAAATTAAATTGGCAGAGGTATACCTGATTTTTTTAATCCTTCCCATCGCTCCAGCATGGAAACCATCTAATCTTCAGGTCAAACCTAAAACCCATAAAACCGAGCGTTATTGCCCAATTTCAGGTAGTTGGATCTGATCGGCAATTAATTTTGCCGTTGCTTCCGTTGCACCTTGATTACTATTTACAAACTGTTTTGCCCTGGATACTATGTCTGTTCTATAGTTAACATCACTATATAAGTGCATAACTGTATCAACAAGCGCTTGCTTATCAGCACATTGAATTGCGGCACCTAAATCCAATACATTTCTGGCTATTTCCTTAAAATTAACCATATAAGGACCAAACATCACAGGCACACCCATTGCAGCAGGTTCTAAAATATTATGCCCGCCTACCGGCACCATGCTCCCCCCTACAAAACAGATGTCTGCCGCACCATACAAACACTTTAGCTCACCCATAGTGTCTGCAATATAAATATCGCTAGCTTCTGTACAGGGCAAACGGGAACTTCGCATACATATTTTGAGATGCATTTTCTTAGCCAGTTTTTTTACCGGCTCAAATCGTTCGGGGTGTCTTGGTACGATCATTAAAAGCAATTCGGGGATCTGCTGCTTTAATTGAGGGTAGAGCTCAAAAAACAGTTTTTCTTCCCCTTCGTGTGTACTGGCAACAATCCATACAAAACGTCCGGCAAAGGTGGTTACTTTTATCTCCTTTGCCTGCTGAATACTGGCTTCATCTACCGTCAGATCAAACTTTAAATTACCTACTGCCTGAGTAAACGCCTCTCTAGCGCCTATTTCCACAAAACGCTGAGCATCTTCTACTGTTTGGGTCGCAATCCAGGTAACAGCATCTAATGCAGGTTTGACTAAACCCGGTATTTTTTTATAACCCTTTGCTGAGTTTGCAGATAAGCGAGCATTGATTATCATCAATGGAATGTTACTTTTAGCGCATTGGGCATACAGATTTGGCCAAATTTCCTTTTCCATAATAAGGGCGATTTTAGGTGTAAAGGTTTTTATAAAGCGACCCACCACACGGGGTAAATCATAGGGTAAATAAACATGCGTGACGGTATCTGACAATACACTTTGTACTCGCATCGAACCTGTCGGTGTTGTGGTTGTAATAAGAAAGTTATCTAAAGGATAATGTTTTTGTAAGCGTTTAACCAGAGGAAATACCGCTTCGGCTTCACCGACAGAAACCGCATGAATCCAGATAACATTCCGGGGGTATTTTTGATTATAGATAGCGAGACGCTCAGCCCAGCGTTTTCTATATTCGGGGGCTTTAAATCCACGCCAATAAAGACGGAGCAGAACAATAGGAACAAGCAGGTAAAATAACAGAGTATACAATAATCGCATAAATACCTTTAAAGAGTAAGACAACTACATTACACACTATTTTAGCTGCAGAACTACGCGCCGAGAGCTGCGTTTCTACAAGAAAGAATGTTTATCTATCCAACCATTCCATGTATAAACGAACACCTTGTTCTACCGACTTAAACTGATGATTACAGCCTGCTGCTCGTAAATTATCTAAATTTGCTTCAGTAAAACTTTGGTAACAGCCTTTTAAATGCTCTGGAAAAGGAATGTATTCCAGCGTGCCTTTTTGGTGATATGCCAATACCGCATTAGCCACATCATTAAAAGTCTGGCTACGCCCTGTTCCGGTATTATAAATACCTGAGACCTGCGGGTTATCCAGGAACCATAAATTCACAGCAACCACATCACTGACATAAATAAAGTCACGTCGCTGCTCGCCATTGCCATAACCATCACAGCCTTCAAATAAGCGGACACTTCCCGTGTCTTTTATTTGATTATTTAGATGATAGGCCACGCTCGCCATACTGCCTTTATGGGCTTCATGCGGACCGTAGACATTAAAATAACGCAAGGCAACAACCTGAGAGCTTAATTTTGTTTGATACTTGCGGAGATATTGGTCAAATTGAAACTTTGAATAACCATAAACATTTAATGGTCCTTCATATTCCAACTGTTCTTTAAAATGATTGTCATCTCCGTACACAGCGGCACTGGAGGCAAAAATCAGAGGGATTTTATGCGCCTGACAATAATGAAATAAAATCTTGGTGTATTCATAGTTATTTTCCATCATATAGCGTCCATCCCACTCTGTGGTAGTAGAGCACGCCCCTTGATGAAAAATGGCCTCTATGGTTTCCGAACGAAACACACCTTGTTGTAACTTGTCTAAAAAAACTTTTTTATCCAGATAGTCTGAAATCTGACAATTAACCAGGTTTTTATATTTAACCCCGTTAGTCAGATCATCAACCACTAAAATATCATCGTAACCGCGCTGGTTTAACCCCAACACCAGGTTACTGCCTATAAAACCCGCACCTCCGGTTACGATGATCATATCAGCTTACGCCTCTGCAGCAATCTCAATTGACAGGGTTACCACTACATCTGTATGTAGGTTAATGTCAATATTATAAGTGCCTACCTGACGAATCACACCCTCAGGCAGTCTCACTTCGTGCCTCTCAACTTTAGCACCGGCTTCAGTAATTGCATCGGCAATATTCTGTGTCCCCACAGAACCGAATAATTTACCTTCATCACCTGCTTTATGAGCGATAACCACAGTCAATTTACCTAAAGCATCTGCACGCGCATTAGCGGCGGCTAATTTTTCTGCTGCTGCTTTTTCAAGCTCAGCACGACGCACTTCAAATTCTTTGATTTTTTCTGCTGTCGCGGCTACTGCTTTACCTTGTGGAACAAGGTAGTTTCTGCCGTAACCTGCTTTGATAGTCACTTTATCACCTAGATTACCTAAGTTAGCCACTTTTTCAAGAAGAATAACTTCCATCTTTTTACCCCTTTACATCGATTGACATCGAATTATCAAGAACAATCAAGTTCTCGTTTTATTTAAAAGTTTACTACGTAAGTCCAACCAGACATCAAGTACTCCAACGATAATCACGATAGCGAGCATATGAGGAACCAGCACTAGCGTCAGATACAAAAATGGCACCATAAACCGCTTGGTTTTCATTACTGAAAAAGCAGTATGTAATATTGATGTACCGATGAATGTATATAAAACTACAAAAAGAATCGTTATATTCCAGCATACTTCTGCAACAATCCCCGACATAAGCCAGGCAGTCATTGCCACTACAATACTCGCCATTGCCACTTTAGGTGTTACCCTTAAGGTCAAATATTCTTCTCTAAAACCGCCAGGGTTATACAATACAGATTGCCACCATCTAGCCAAAAAAAGACCAAATAACAATCCATACACCGTGCCTGCTGCAATGCTCCCCGTCATATAATGAGAGAACACTTGAATTGACCGCTTAATATCTTCGATGGAAACATCAGAGCCACCCGCCAGCATGGGCTGAACCATCTGACTAAGCACCGCACTCCACATCATTGCCGGGTCATTGACATACAAATAAAAACCAATAACACCCACGACACCCAGCAGCACCGCAATTTGTACTGCAATCGTTAGTTGATTACCTGCTCTCAGCACCATGGAAATCAGCCAAATGGGTAGCCATAAAATCAACCCGTATAATAAGGCAAATTGAAAACTACCAAAAAGAAAGAAACCAAGTAATGCCGCAGAAAGGCAGGCACAGATCAGGACATAAAGCCCTTCATATCCACCCCGCC
This sequence comes from uncultured Methylomarinum sp., assembly GCA_964392135.1. Taxonomy (GTDB): domain Bacteria; phylum Pseudomonadota; class Gammaproteobacteria; order Methylococcales; family Methylomonadaceae; genus QPIN01. Next base: position 357 of record CAYMPX010000237.1, on the reverse strand, counting down.
TTAAAGTCACTAATGCAACAGAGGCTGAACTTACAATACTTACAGGCGGCAGAATCAAGGATAACAGCGCTAAAAACGAGGCAACCATCATGGCTTGCATACGCCCTTTCATTATATAAGCTGCTAAAAACTTCATTCTATCTACCCGTTAATTAATTATTTATGTGCGTCGCAAAATTCCAACAAAGCAATATAACGCGCTTGCTTTACTGCTGTCGCGATTTGTCTTTGATACTTTGCCGGTGTTCCGGTAATACGACTAGGAACAATTTTTCCTGTTTCTGTGACGTATTCACTTAACAATTCAAGATTTTTATAATCAATCTCTGGAGAGCCTTCTTCACCGAAGCGACTCAT
>CAYMPX010000236.1:0-4262 GCA_964392135.1 uncultured Methylomarinum sp. | reverse complement strand
TTATTCATTTTTTTATTTAGCTCAAATAATGCGGCATTAAGTCTAAGCCCTTTATGATAACGTTAGTTAAAACTCATGACATCAAAATGTTCGTGATGTTGTGATATAGCTTTTGCTATCAGCCAGGGAATTTTAACATCCTTAATAATACTAGAGTGTGCGCCTAGCAGCTAACCCGTTATCAACGTCCTATACCTGTCAAGACAGTATTTTCATAGTTAAACCTTTTTCTTCGTCTTCAGTCATCGCTGTAGAGATCTCAAGCTGTATTAAGTCTGGACGAGGATGAGTGTTGGCAATTTTCAGATATATTGCGCCTGATTTTTCCGCACGCATTTTATAATGACGAGCCACTTATAACCATTAAATTAACAGACTCATCGTCAACAATAAGTAGTGTTGCTGTATTGTTCATCAGTTAGTCGTGTCGGGTTGTTAATGAAATTGTAGGGTAAAATAATGTTTCTGTCAGTAGCTCACCCTAAAAATTTTTTAGGGTTTATACTTATACTGATTTTGCAAAAATCATAGGATTTATAGTTGGCTTATTGTATTTATTTTTTGGTGATGTAACGATGGCAATATTTATTTGGAATGACAGTTATAAAACCGGCGTTGAACTTATCGACAGGCAACATAAAAAACTGGTTGACATTCTTAATCAACTGGATGAAAGTCTTGCGGAAAGAAGTGGTCATCAAGCACTGCTTAATTTATTAAATGAGTTGGTGGAATATACCAAATATCATTTTAAAGCTGAAGAAGAGCTTATGCATAGCCTTGAATACGATAAAAAATCGTATCAGGAACACCAGTTTGTACATCAGGAATTTGTTGACCTGATAGCTAAAGAAATCGAAGACTGTACTACCAACCCAGAAAAAGTTTCAGATAAATTGTTAGATGTGTTAGTGCAATGGTTGGTAAATCATATTTTATTGACGGATAAACAAATGGTAGCGGATCTTATGAGTAATACCCGACATGAAGCGGGTAAACAATCAAATTTAGATGTTCTGCATGATAATCTTTATGGCGCTTTACGTGAAAGTGAAAGCCGGTTTAAAGAATTAGCTGACACCTTACCTGCTTTAATCTGGATTAGTAATGCCGAGGGAAGGCGTATTTTTGTTAATAAACAGTTTTTACGATTTACCGGGTTGGACGTGACTGAATGTATGAATGCTGGCAGCTCAAAATTGGTTAATGAGGATGATAGAGACACGTTACAGGCAGCTTATGAACAAGTTAAAACGACGCATAAGGCTATAGAAACTGAATATCGACTTAAGCATAAGAATGGGTCAGATCATTGGATTCTGGAAACGGTCGTGCCACGGAAACGCAAGAATGGTCAAATTTCCGGTTTTATGGGGTGTGGTATTGATATCAGTAAGCAAAAACAAGTCGAAAAATCATTGGAAGAAACGGTTGAAAACCGTACCTTACAGTTACAAACAACTAACCAGGTCTTGGAAAAAGAAAAACAGGAACAGGTAGAGCTGATTAATCAATTAAAGGAAACCCAGGGGCATTTGATTCAATCAGAGAAAATGGCTTCGATAGGACAATTAGCTGCGGGCGTAGCCCATGAAATTAATAATCCTCTGGGTTATATTTATTCTAATTTAAATACTTTAAAAAATTATTTAACCGATTTAGAACAGATTGCTTCTCTGGCTGAAAAAATGTCGCGTGAATTGTCAGCAGATAATTTGCTGGCATCTGAGTTTAAGCAATTAAGTAAAGACCTGGATTTAGCATTTTTACAAGAGGATTTACAGGATTTAGTTAAAGAGTCCATTGAAGGTGCGACCAGAGCAAAAAAAATAGTTCAGGATTTACGCGACTTTTCACGTATAGATAAACAGGAAAAAGAAATATTCGATATAGAAGACGGTATTAGCGCAACGTTAAATATTGTCCATAATGAATTGAAATACAAGGCTGATATTATCAAAGAATATGCAGGTATTAAACCGATTGAATGTGTTGGCGCACAACTTAATCAAGTGTTTATGAATCTGCTGGTTAATGCGGCTCATGCCATTGATGACTTTGGGAAGATTACGGTACGTACTGGCTATCAAGATGAAAAATACGTTTGGATAGAAGTTGAAGATACCGGCAAGGGAATTTCTGATGATGTTAAAAGCAAAATTTTTGATCCTTTTTTTACTACAAAACCGGTTGGCAAAGGGACAGGCTTAGGCTTATCTTTGTCGTATAAAATCATTAAAGACCATCAAGGTAAAATTGAACTGGACTCGGTGGTTGGTCAAGGAACCCGGTTTCGCGTGTATTTGCCGATAAAAGAATAATATGATAATTGAATCCCCGCTTGAGAAAAAACCAGCGCATATACTCTGTGTTGATGATGAACCTAATGTTTTAAAATCATTACGTCGATTGTTTCGTGGCGCTCAATACATTGTTCATCTGGCAGAAAGTGGAGTTAAAGGCTTAGAAGTTTTAGAACAGCAAGCCATAGATTTGATTGTTTCTGATATGCGGATGCCACAGATGGATGGTGCAGAATTTTTGACTCAGGCAGCCATAAGATGGCCCGATACGGTTCGTATTCTATTAACAGGGTATGCTGATATAGAATCAACTATTGCTGCCGTTAATCAAGGAAAAATTTATAGTTATTGCAGCAAGCCCTGGGAAGATGATGAGCTTAAATCATTAATTGCAAAAGCGATAGAGGAAAAACGATTACGGGAAGAGCGAATACAGCTATTTGAAATTATTCACCAACAAAATGCGCAATTAAAAGACCTGAATAGTCATCTGGAAGAAAAAGTAGAACAACGGACAACACAGCTTAAAACATCGTTTAGAAAATTGGATAAAGCGCATAAAACGCTAAAAAAACAATACACTGATTCGATAAAAATATTTGCAAAAATTATTGAGATGCGCCCGGGAATCAGGGGGGGGCACTCAACCTATATTGCTAATTTTTCACGTCGTATCGCTGTAAAATTAGATATGCCTGAAGATGATATCAAAAGTATTATATATGCGGGCTTATTGTTACAAATTGGCAAAATGGGTTTGTCAGATGAGTTGTTATCACAGCCTTATTTTTTAATGAAAACACAAGCGAGGAAAAGCTATTTAAAACATGCTTTGGAAGGTGAGGCTTTATTAAAACAGATGGCTCAATTAAAAGATGCAGCTACTTTGATTAAATACCAGTTTGAACATTTTGATGGTAAGGGTTACCCCGATGGTTTACATGGTCAACAAATTCCTCTAGGCGCTCGTATTTTAAATGTAGTAAGAGATTATATTGCTTTTATAGAAGGCTCGATGACAGGTAAAACCATGTCTGTTGAAGAGGTTAAAAATCGCTTGAATTCAAAGAAAGAAAGTTTCTATGATCCTGTCGTAGTAGATACTTTTCTTGAAGTTTTGGAAGAAACTAAAGCAGATTCCGATCGTCCCGTAGTGGAAATGCCTTGGATTCAGCTGGAACAAGGCATGGAAGTTGTTGAGGTTTTTTATGATGACAGGGTTTATCTTAAAGATTGTATTTTAGATAAGAAAAAGATATACAATATTGTGGCATTGAGAGAAAAAGTAGGTGATAAATTAGTGATTAAAATACGCTTAGGGGCAGGTGAGCACGTTTCGTAATAGTTACTCATAATCTTCTTCATTAATAATAATTGAGCCATCATCAGCCCAATTTACTTGAGTAATGCCGGGGTCTTCTTTTTCTAATGCATTTAACAGTGCATCTTTCTCATTTAATAGTTTTTGCTGTTCTCTAACCTGATTGGCCAGTTGGCTGTTTTCCAATAAGATGCGTTGATGTTCTAATCCTGATTTAACCGCATTAATTATTTCAATATTATTCCACGGTTTATTGACAAAACGATAAACCTCCGCTTCATTGATGGCCATTTGAGCGCTTTCTAAATCAGCATAACCAGTTAAAATCATACGTATTGAATCGGGTTGAATTTTCATGAATTTTGTTAGAAATGTCACGCCATTCATACCTGGCATTCTGAAATCTGAAATCACTAAATCAAACTTGACTGCCTGTGCGACTAATAATGCTTCTTCTGCACTGGTTAGCGCCGTGATTTTATAATCTCTCAGTAATCTAGCGATTGCACGCAGTACGTTAGACTCATCATCAACTAATAAAATATTTGCTTTTTTAGCGCTATTTTTAGCCATATTTATATCTCTAGGTTTTAAAAGTTTTCAGTAAGTAAAATCTTGCGGTCCTAGAATACGTAATA
>CAYMPX010000235.1:0-4275 GCA_964392135.1 uncultured Methylomarinum sp. | reverse complement strand
AATTGGAAGTGCTTTTAGCCTCTACTGGTGAACGTGTCACTATTTACAGTGCTGATTACATATCATTAGTCTCGAAACTTCAAAACCTTGCAGACTGTTATATTCAAGCCAGTACGATAAGAAATAGCATTGCCCAGAAGCTTGTTAACCCATATTTACAGGGTGATTCTAATCAATTTAGAGAAAAACTCAAGTTAGCATCAACCGTATTGAGCCAAATTGAAAGCATTGATTTAAAGCAAGTTGATAGTGATATTGAGATAACATATATATCTGAGAACAGCATAAAGCAGTTAAAAAAAGATGTTCAGATATTGTTGAAGTATCTTAAAAAAGGTAACGCTCTTCAAGGATTTTTATTTACATTAAAAAAACCATTTCTATCTGCTCAAATAAAGGAAAGGTTATATTTAATAGCTGGTGTTAAGGTTAATGGTAGTCCATGTGATACGAAAGAAGAATTTGAAGATGTTCTTAGGGATATAGAGCTACAACAAGGCTTTAATGATATATCCAAAACACTTTGGAATATTGATTTATCACAGAAAACCGCATACCAAGATAAATTTCAATATTTCAAGACTTTTATTTCTGATGCGACTAAGCTTTTTACGCTTATTGATGAATCAGAAGTTTTACGAGCAAGTATTAATACAAGTTCAAGCATACAAATAGAAGCATTTGATAGAAAAAAAATAACTTGGTTGATTCAAGAGGTTGAATACAGTGATTTAACGAAAAAGACCAGTGAATTTGAAACGGTTCTTCAACAAACTAAAGATTACTTAAACCAAGATAATATTCACCCCATTGCAAAAGAAATATTAGATGATATAGAGAATATTGATGTTAACCCTTATAGCGACAGAGTTGAAGAGTTAGAGGGAATTGTAGACCAACAAATAAGGTATCTATCTTTTAAGCGATTGAAAAAAGATTTGATCGATCTCTTACCTGAGTTAACGGCTAACATTTTAGCTAATGAATTTAGCCAATCGGATATACAGCACTTTCCACAAGCAGTTTGTTTTAGACATGCTCAAAATGAAGTTAATCAATTGCTGGATATTGATTATGAAGCGACTACTACTAACGCTCTTATAAAATCTGAACAAAAAGAAAGAGACCTTATAACAAAAATTGCATCAAATAAAGCATGGCTTCATGTACTACAACGATTAGAGAAAAATAACTCATTAAGCAAACATTTAAAAGCATTTGCTAAGGCAGTTAAAAAAATTGGAAAAACAGGTGTGGGCAGAAGAGCCAAAAGGTTCATAGAAATTGCCCAGAATGAAATGAGAGAATGTAAATCTGCTGTTCCTTGTTGGATTATGCCTCTATATAAGGTAATTGAATCAATACAGCCAGAACAAGGTATGTATGATTATGTGATTATTGATGAAGCCAGTCAATTAGGTGGCGATGCTATATTTTTACTTTTTATCGCTAAGAATATTATTATTGTAGGGGATGATAAGCAAACTTCTCCTGAATATATAGGGCTTCAAGACAATGCAATGTCCCCCTATATTAAGCAACACCTAAGAGGTATACCTTATAGTGATTTTTATGGAACAGAGTTTAGTTTTTTTGACCATGCTGACCTTTTTTGTGAAGGTAAAATAGTTTTAAGGGAACATTTTAGATGCATGCCTGAAATTATTGAGTTTTGTAATAAAAATTTCTATAAACATGATGGTATTGGTCTTTACCCTTTAAAACAATATTCACAAGATAGGCTAGACCCGTTACAAAATATTTATTGTCAAAATGGCAATATTGATGGCAACGGTTCATCAATTATCAATGAGCCAGAAGCAAAAAGGCTGGTAGAAGAAATAGCTAAATGTGTAAAAGATAACAGGTATGATAAAAAGACTTTTGGAGTCATTGCCTTACAAGGACACAAACAAGCGGAAATAATTGAAGCGTTACTTTTAAAGAAGATAGGGGAGTCAGAATTTAATAAACGCAATATTGTTTGTGGAAATTCAACCTCTTTTCAAGGTGATGAACGAGATATTATCTTTTTAAGCTTGGTAACTGCAATTAATCATAATAGGTCTGCATTAACAAAGCCAGTTGATGAAAGACGCTTTAATGTAGCGGTTAGTCGTGCTAAAGAACAGATATGGTTGTTTCATTCTGTACAAATGGAAGACCTTAGAAACCCCAATGATTTACGATACAAGTTATTAAATCATTTTAAGAATTATCGGATAGAGCCGATAGTTGGTAAACAAACTATTGAAATTCCTCCCAGACCCAGACCTTTACGAGGACAGCCAGCACCATTTGATAGCTGGTTTGAAGTTGATGTTTATAATGATATTATTCGTAAAGGTTATAGTGTTATTTCACAATATGACGTTGCTAATGGAAGATACTTTATTGATTTGGTATTAATACTGCCTAATGGTACAAAGATAGCGGTTGAGTGTGACGGGGATTATTGGCACAGTGCTAAGCAATATCAAAAAGATATGATGCGTCAGAGAGACTTAGAGCGTAGTGGTTGGCAGTTTTTTCGGGTAAGAGGAAGTACATATTATGCTAATCGAAAAAAAGCGTTAGAATCTCTTTGGGAAATGTTACCTGATTTAACAGTTGATTCACCTGTCCCTGTAGAAAAGGAAAGGGCTGATGTAGAACCTGATACGCCTATACCACCTAGCAACAAACCAAAACTAAGGCTAAAACCCTCTGAAGGGCAAGGTGATATATTCGGGGATGCTGATGTTGTCACGCCACTTATTGACGGGGACACCCAAAGAACCAGAACTCGAAGTAGACAAGAAGCAACAGTGAGTCAAAGAGGTGAATTTCTTATTTTTACAAACAAGTTTAATGTTTATAAGTTGAAAGATACTGGCTTTACAAAACTACAAGCACTTGAACAAGTTAAAACTGAATTTGATGGGGGTGAGAAGAAGGTTTGTACCCTTCTTGTAAAAGAGTTCGCTGGATTTTTAATTATTGCCTTTGAGAATGGAAAGATGACTAAGGTTAATATATCTGAATACCATACAGAGCAAAACCGAAGGAAACTAACAAATGCTTATAATAGTTTGAGTAAGCTTATCTCTATCGAATATTTTAAAAGTGAAACAGATTTAGTTGCAATTAGCTCAATGGGTAAAATTGTTGTGTTCAATACGGAAACGCTACCTAGCCAAGGTAAAAATGCACAAGGGGTTAAAGCCATTAAATTAAATAACAGTAGTAGGCTAGAGAGGGTTAGGAAATTAACTACAGTTAGCTTTGCAGACCCTGAATACTATAGGTGTAGAAATAGAGGGGTTGTTGGGAATAATTTATTGAGGGGGGATTCAATCTGAAATAACTAAGTTGTGGTGGTATTTAGTCCATTTTATGTGAATTGTTATGGTGTTATAGAATGTTACAATTTATTGTAAAGTATACTGCTTGATTCTAATTATTTCATCCGCAAACTTGAATCAACTATTATTTATAACGGGATAAAACAATGAAAGCATTAAACATACAAGTAGATGATTCACTCTACCCTGCACTTTTAGAAATATTAAAAAACTTACCAGCCAGTAAAATTCAAATACAAGAACAAAGCCCAGACAAAGAACTTAGCTTTGAACAAGCAATGGATTACACGCTCGATAAAAACAAAGAATTATATAAACGCCTGTCCTGATGCAACTCTTAACATTAGAGCTGGTTTTAACACTTCACCAACAGATTATTGAGCAATCAGGTGGAGCTACAGGCATTCGTGATAAAGGTATATTAGAGTCAGCCTTGGCTCAACCTTATATGAGTTACGATGGTCAAGACTTGTACCCAACACTAATAGAAAAAGTGGCGGCTTTAGGGTTCTCATTAATTAACAACCATCCCTTTGTTGATGGTAACAAACGCATTGGACATGCAGCTATAGAGGTGACGTTATTAATGAATGGTTATGAAATACAGGCTGATGTTGATACACAGGAAACCGTTATTTTATCTATGGCCGCTAGTGAAATGAGTAGGGAATCATTTTTAAAATGGTTACAGAGGCATGTTGCACCTCGGTAATGCAAATAAACAGGCAATCACTTGTTTTTGCAATAATTTAACCACTGTCCCAAGGGACACTGGCGGGACACTTGGGTATAAAAAAGGACAATAAACAGCGATACACGGTAACAAACGAATTAATTTAACTGATTGATATTATAGTTATTATTTGTTATTGAGTGTTGTGGCTTGTTGGTTTTAAGGGATTCATAACCCCGAGGTCCCAGGTTCGATCCC
>CAYMPX010000234.1:0-4312 GCA_964392135.1 uncultured Methylomarinum sp. | reverse complement strand
CTTCCCAGCCCATTGTTTTAAGCCAGTTTAAATCATCTCTTACCGATTTACTGCCGGGTAAAATTATTAAATCGACATCGCCACATGCTTTGGGATCTTTAATATATTGAACGCTAAGTTCAGGGTTTAACCGTAACGGGTCAAAATCCGTATGATTACTGACTCTTGGAAATAAGGGGATAACAATAGTAAAACGCGTCTTTTTATCCTTTTGCTGTTGATTAATCGCCACCGAATCTTCAGCATCTAAATAAAAATCATGTAAATAAGGCAATACTGCGAGTACAGGTTTGCCTGTTCTTTTTTCTAACCAATCAATACCGGGTTGCAATAATGCCATATCGCCCCGAAAGCGATTGATCACAAAACCGATAATTCTGTTTTGTTCGGTTTCTGAGAGTAATTCTAAAGTCCCTACAATATGCGCGAAGACCCCGCCTTTATCTATATCTGCAATTAAAATCACCGGACAATCAACTGCTTCAGCAAAACCCATATTTGCGATATCGCCTTCACGCAGGTTTATTTCAGCTGGACTCCCAGCCCCCTCGACCACTACCATTTGATAATTATCGATAAGCCTCTGGTGAGATTCTAAAACCGCTTGCATGGCCTGTTTTTTAAACAGATGGTATTTTTTTGCCGAAAGATTCTCCTGGGCTTTACCATGAATAATCACTTGCGCTGTTTTGTCGGAATTAGGCTTTAATAATATTGGGTTCATATCGGTATGCGGTTCTAAAGCACAGGCGATGGCTTGTACTGCCTGCGCCCTGCCAATCTCGCCTCCATCAATTGTTACCGCACTGTTTAACGCCATATTTTGTGGTTTAAAAGGCACAACTTTCAGATCTTTTCGATGATAATAGCGACAGAAAGCCGTGACTAAGGCACTTTTACCGGCATCTGATGTGGTACCTTGTACCATCAGGGTTTGTACACTGTTTTTTGTTGATTGCATTGAGAGAGAATAAGTTGGGCTGAATTCGTATAATAGGGTATAGAAACCAAATGACTAATACGACATGAGTTTGACCCTTATTTTAGCCGTTCTGCTAGATCACTGGCTAGGAGAACCCCAAAAATACCATCCATTAGTTTTCTTTGGCAATTTAGCCCATCGCATTGAGAAAACACTAAGTAATTCCGATTATTCAAGCATAATACAAAAAAGCATGGGGCTGATTGCCTTGGCTATCCTGGTTATGCCAATAACTGGATTCATTTATCTATTAAGCCAAGGTGAAATAATCAATGGGATTATTTCACCAATTATTCTTTATTTCTGTATTGCCGCGAATAGCCTAAAACAACATGCGGTTAATGTATTGATGGCGCTTGAAAGCAATGATTTAAGCCTGGCTCAACAGCGCGTTGGCTGGATTGTCAGTCGCCAGACTGAAAAAATGAATGCAGAGGATGTACGCAAAGCAACCATCGAATCTGTATTAGAAAATGGTGCGGATGCGATATTTGCAGCTATCTTCTGGTTTATTGTTGCCGGTCCTGCCGGCGCTATTTTATATCGACTCAGTAATACACTGGATGCGATGTGGGGTTATAAAAACTCGCGTTATTTACATTTTGGCTGGGCGGCAGCACGTTTTGATGATGTTTTAAACTGGATTCCCGCGCGTCTTACCGCATTAAGCTATGCCTTATTAGGGAAAACAAAATTAGCCATGCATTGCTGGAAAAACCAGGCGCATTTATTGGACAGTCCTAATGCCGGACCAGTGATGACATCGGGGGCAGGGGCGCTTAATTTACAATTAGGTGGACCTGCCTGGTATCACGGTAAGTTGAAAGCTAAAATCTTCTTTGGAACAGATAATCAGCCCGATAATCATGCCATAGAAAGAGCCAATACCTTAGTCACAAGCAGTCTTTATTTATGGATTTTTATTGTCGTTTTAGGAGAAACACTTGCTTGAGCATGGCGGGCATTTAATTGATGCAGCAGAAAAATATCATATTCCCAAAGCGCAATGGCTGGATTTATCCACAGGTATTAACCCGAATGGCTGGTCTATACCGGCAATTCCCGTTGAATGTTGGCAGCGCTTACCCGAATCAAGCGATGAGTTACTGATTGCAGCGAGACAGTATTATCAAAGCCACTCCATTTTAGCGGTTGCAGGTTCTCAAGCCGCTATTCAGACCTTACCTTTATTGCGTAAACCCTCGAAAGTGGGGGTATTAATCCCCGCTTATGCTGAACATGCGTATAGTTGGCAAAAGGCGGGGCATGAGGTAATTGAGTTATCTCCGGAAAGCATAGAATCACAGCTGCCTCAGTTAGATGTTTTAATTTTAATTAATCCAAATAATCCGACCGGGCAATGCTTTAGTAAACACCAGTTACTTTGTTGGCATAAGCAATTAGCGCAACAGGGGGGGTGTTTAATTATTGATGAAGCCTTTATTGATACTACCCCCGAGCAAAGTCTTGCAAGTTATCCTGTAACTGAGGGTTTGATTATCTTACGTTCAGTGGGTAAATTTTTTGGCTTAGCCGGCATACGCTGTGGTTTTGTTATTGCGCCAGATAGATTGCTGACTGAGTTAAATGAACGATTAGGTCCCTGGACTATCAGTCATCCCAGTCGCTATATTGCAACTGCCGCATTATTAGATGATCACTGGCAAACCCAAACCCGTTCTGAATTAAAAATACAGTCCGCTAGACTGGCTTTATTATTGAATGAACAGGGTTTGCAGCCTACAGGGGGCAGTGATTTATTTCAGTGGGTTAAAATATCACAAGCGAAAGAAATTCATCAGCATTTTGCGATGCAAGGCATATTAATCCGTTTTTTTAGTAAACCCTCTAGCTTACGTTTTGGTTTGCCGGTAAATGAACAGCAATGGGGCTATTTAGAGAGGGTACTGAAGAGTCTAAAACTTTCGTTGCTTTGATAAAACGGCAGTGATTGCTGATTTAAATTCACCAGCCATTTTCTGAAATAAATTTATCTAAAGGCTGCGCTTTTTTCCAGTTTTCCATTTCCAGCATGGGTTGTGGATAAAATTCATCCACATGACCCAGGCATAAAATGGCAATGGGGCGACTGCCTGCCGGCATTTTTAATAATGTGGCTAATGCATTGGGTTCAAACAATGAAACCCAGCCCATACCTAAGCCTTCGGCTCTGGCTGCTAACCACATATTCTGTATGGCACAGGCCGTTGATGCTAAATCCATTTCAGGCAATGTTCTGCGACCAAATATATGTTGTTCACGCTGATCGGGCAAGGCAACAACAATTAACTCGGCACATTCCTTAATCCCTTCGACTTTGAGTTTCATAAACTCATCTTCTCGTTCAGCTAATGCTTTTGCGGTATTGATTCTTTCTTCTTCCACTAATTTATAAATAGAGTCTCTGAGTGGTTGATCGGTAATTCTAATAAATCGCCAGGGCTGCATTAATCCGACACTGCCCGCTTGATGTGCTGCTTGTAATAGCTGTTGCAACACTTTGGGGTCTATGGGGTCAGCTAAAAAATGCCGCATATCTCGGCGTTCGGCTATGGCTTTATAAACACCTCGTCTTTCTGATTCATTAAATCGATGTTTATTCATATCACTACACCTAATAAAATACTCACCTCAACCAGCTCCACCGTAGCACCATAAACATCACCTGTCACACCACCCAATCGTTTTTTAGCATAATAGGCTATGAGATATAACATAGCCAGCATTAAAACGATGGATGAAATGCCTAAATAATACAGACCTGTTATCATGCCAGATAAGCTGATCACTTTTGCAGAAAATTCAGGTAGATGAGCAACTAACTTTGCCCCTAAGCCATCGGGCCGAACATAGCGGGTAAATAACATCATGATTAGCAGTGCCAATCGTCCTAGCATGGGTGTTATCAACAGCACTTCAACTGCCTGTTTTTCCAGCAGATAGCTAATTAGCGTCCATTTTAGTAATAACACTAAAACTAAAACCACAACCGCGATAGGACCTGCCGCCGGGTCTTTCATAATTTCCAGGCTACGTTGTTGACTGCCTAAACCGCCGACCCAGGCATCCGCACAATCAGCCAGACCATCGAGATGCAAGCCGCCTGTAAGAAAAACCCATAAAATCAAAATAACGCTTGCTTGAACAGGTAACGGTATCTGCGCTAAAAAATAGCTGGATAAGGCTAATAGACTGCCTATTAATAATCCAATAACAGGATAAAAAACACAGGAATAGCCTAATTGCCGGTCACTGGCAATGAAGGGGCGAGTGACAGGAATAATGGTTAAAAACTGTAATGCCAGCAGGAATGAATTCATTAACTAAAAG
>CAYMPX010000233.1:0-4342 GCA_964392135.1 uncultured Methylomarinum sp. | reverse complement strand
AGTTGTTGTGCTAATAGTGAGCTAGTGTGTGGATTTTTGCTTAATTGGTTTTTAAGCAATAGCACTTTTGAACGGCGTTCATCGGCGTTGCGTTGACTGTCAGAATCCTGATTTAAGGTTTGCCACAATTCACTGCCCAATTCACTGATGGCCATTTCAGGATCATTGCGCCATAAATCTGATCGTCCGGTGCCTGTCAGTAATACCTCCAGTTGTTGTTGCACTACCTGGATATTCCAGTGGGTGATATTTTCCTGCTTAAAATGTTTTGTCAGTTTGCGGACTATTTCATTGCGATAGACAAAGACATGATCAAATTCATGCTGAATTCTGTCAATCTGCTTCATTCTGCTTTCATCAATATTAAATAATTTCGCTATAAATGCGCCTACCAGCGGTGCCATTCTGACCAGCAGATCAGATTGTTGCACCGCGCTCATGCCTTCGCCCTGACAGTTCCGATACTCGTTAAATTCGGTGTACAATGCGGAATCATGCGTTTTTACCGAATGTTCAAATTGCTTGAGAAGATCAGATAGTTTTTCCGGTTTATGCAGGTCGGCATAACTATATCCAGCTATGCCAAGTATCAGAGGGTTGGAACTTTCAGCGTGATAATTCATAATCGAAACTTTTTTGATGACCTGATAATTCAGGAGTTGCATGAAAAAAAGCCCCCATATTCCAAAAAATATGGCGTTAAAAAGTTGCTCCTCATAGTGTTAAACACATAGTGTTTGATCGGAGCATTCTGGTCTGTTTTCTTGTTGACACCAGAAGATAGTTACCTTTTAGGCAGAATAGAAAGTATTAGTTCAATTTATCAATTACTAGCTCTCCCCTCCCCCTTCTGCCATTAAAAAATATTTACAAACGGTAGCAGGTTTATCAACAAGCTGAGGAACTTCCCTGAGTTTTCAAAGACCAATGGATATTAACCTATGGGTGATGGATTTTGCCCATACGCAGTTTTCAACTGCACTCTATTATTTTCTATTGATGACATAATTTCCAATGATTCCAGAACAAAAAAACAGCCGCCAGTCGAAACGTCGTTTAAAGGAAAGGCGGATAATGACCTACGCATTTGGTAGTGCCGAATGGCTTAAGGCGATTAAGCAGGACTATTTACTATGGCCAAAACAGGATCGGCGTTGTCAGGATCGAAGACAAAACCTTAGGCGCATTAAAAATACAGGTCGTTCAACATCTTCTGTGTACACTAAAACAATGCAAAACTTGCTGACCGAGGAAGAAAAACAAATGTTTAATGAACTAATTCAATCTGATATTATTAAAAGTAAAAGTTCACATTAGATATATACACTGACGTACTCTGACATTAAACCTCAAACTTTCTCTGCTTTATCAACAGGGAAATCATCCACCATAATTGCTAAATTCCGGCTTCTTTCTGCCTGTTTAATCAAAGCAACTTCCTCAGCATTGATAATATGTTTATCAAGTGCCTGTTTTAAAACAGCCTCACCCAGCCCTTTGGGTAGTTGTTTGGTTTTTTGTGCTTGATGAATTTTCTGTTCAACGGGTAACGCAGCCAATACGGCCTTAAAAGCACATTCTATTCGACCGGTCGCATCATTTTCTATTTCATTAATATAGATACCCTGTGTTAAACGATCACGCACCTCGGTATCATTCAATAATAGAGTTGCCGTTTGATGGGTTAGTCTATCTCCAGGTGCTGAATATGACACCCCTACAGGAAAAATAATTGCTTGAAGCCCCCACACTACGGGCTTGAAAGGCAATAACTGGAAAATGGCCAGTAATGCTTGTTGCGCCTGGTAAATCGTGTGCTGACAGGCCCAGTGCAGTAAGGGTAAATCATCGTCAGGACAGCCCTCATCCTGAAAATATTTTAAGACAGTAGAACATAAATACAAATTACTCAGTACATCGGCAAAACGACCCGAAATACGTTCTTTGCGTTTTAACGTACCGCCAAGAACCATAATGGCATAATCAGCGACTAATGCAAAAGCAACACTTAATCTGGCAACCTGCCTATAGTATTTTTTAGTTTGTTTATCACCAGGTACATTGAGAAATCGAGCGCCGCTGATGCCTAGCCAGAAGCTGGCGACCTTATTATGCATAATATGTCCGATATGCCTAAATAAAAGCGCATCAAATTGTTGCAATGCTTTTGTTTTATCGGGTTGGTGTAAAGCCGTTAATTCCTGATAAATAAAAGGATGGCAACGCATTGCACCTTGACCAAAGATCATCATAGTCCGCGTCAGGATATTAGCCCCCTCAACGGTAATACACACCGGAATAACCTGATATAAGCGTCCCAGATAATTCTTCGGTCCCAGACAAATACCTGACCCACCTTGTATATCCATGCCATCATTAACAATACGACGCATACGCTCTGTTAATTCATATTTAATGATCGCAGAAATGACTGATGGTTTCTGTCCCTCATCCAATGCAGCGGCTGTCACTGTTCTTGCCGCATTGATAATATAGGTTTCTCCCGCTATACGAGACAACGGTTCTTCTATCCCTTCAAATTCACCCAGTGAAAGATTAAATTGTTTACGAATACGCGCATAGGCTCCGGTATTACGACAAGTAAACTTCGCTGCTCCGGCACTTAATGCAGGTAAAGAAACGGCGCGTCCCGTTGCCAGGCATTGCATTAACATTTTCCAGCCATTGCCAGCCTGTTCAACACCTCCCAAAATCCAGTCCAAGGGAATAAACACATTTTCACCCCAGTTTGGACCATTTTGAAATGCCGAGTCAAGAGGAAAATGACGACTACCAATCGTTATACCTGGCGTATTCGTCGGTATAAGGGCAACAGTGATACCGATATTTTCTTTATCACCGATTAAATGTTTAGGATCAAATAACTTAAATGCCAAACCCAGTACGGTAGCAACAGGTCCCAAGGTAATATATCTTTTTTCCCAGTTTAAACGAATTCCCAAGATGTTGTCTTTTCCATCTATTTGACCATAACAAATAATACCTGTATCTGGCATGGCACCCGCATCACTCCCGGCACTGGGCCCTGTCAAGGCAAAGCAGGGGATTTCCTGACCTGTTGCCAAACGCGGTAAATAATACTCTTTTTGCTGTTGTGTTCCGTAGGCCAATAATAATTTTGCCGGACCTAAGGAGTTAGGCACCATAATGGTAACGGCAGCGGACGAACTACGACTGGAAACTTTCATCACAATTTCTGAATGCGCGAAATTGGAAAACTCCAAACCGCCAAAATGTTTTGGAATAATCATGCCACAAAACTTTTGTTGCTTGATATATTCCCAGACTTCTGCAGATAAATCCTGTTGATTATGGGTAATATCCCAATCATCCAACATTGCGCATAGCGTTTCCACCGGACCATTGATAAAATCCTGCTCTTCAGCGGTTAATTGAGCTTTTGGTAAATTCAGTAAAACAGGCCAGTTTGGTTTTCCTGAAAATAATTCTGCATCCCACCAGGTATTACCTGCTTCCAATGCTTCCTGCTCTGTTTGAGACATTTCAGGTAAGGCAGACTGCATCCATTTAAACACCGGTCTACTGATGATTCGACTACGTATATGAGGGATATTAACCGGTAAAAAGATAATAAAATAACTTAGCCATAAAAACGGGTTAAAACTTTGCAAACTGTAGGCAGATAACAAAAAAGCTAATATCACTGTACTTTTCAGTAATGTCATCTGCTGATAAACAATAAACCCGATCACAATAATAAATATACCTAACCAAATCATAATATTTTCTCCTCATCTGCTTTGACTGACTAAAAATTGAGTACAGAGGTATAGGATGTGCGGACGACTGGAAGCGCATCCATTCGAAACCGATGCGCTTCACCTTGTTCAGCTCATCCTATGATAGGCACCAAAGCTATGTTACTTAGCCTTTTGTTTAATTCCTCAAGGGTTTTCCCGTTTTTAACATATGTTCCAGTCTAGCTAAAGTACCTTCCTGCTGCACAATTTCTGTAAAAACATGACGCTCCAAATTCAACAGCTCATCTTCTGACAAGGGTTCCATCATATCGCAATCACCCCCCGTCAATACCGTGGCCAGTTTATCGGCTACCTGTACATCATAAGCCGTCACCTTACCCAACATTCTGAATGCCCGGGTTGTCATCTCAAACAATACTCTTGCAGTTTTTCCGGGTAATTTATAACGAATCATTTCAGGGACGTTATAGTCATGACTCAAAGCCAGGGCTTTATTTTTTGCATCCGCCAATAAATGACTTTTATTCATGGTAATTTCATCTAAAGCAGAAATAAATAGCAGATCCCTGGCTTCAATAGCTGATGTTGAAACCTTTGCC
>CAYMPX010000232.1:0-4357 GCA_964392135.1 uncultured Methylomarinum sp. | reverse complement strand
CATTATCTGTTGCTTGTACATTCATAAATACTTTCAACAGATGAATGGATGAAATAGCGACGATGGATGCCGCAACTTTCATTTTTAGCGAGCTATAGTCATGACTTCCCAACCAATCCAGCTTTTCTGTACTCGCATCAATATCCAGTCGCGAAACAAAGTTTTCATAGCCGCTAAACATCACGATAACAATCAAACTGCCCACTAAGGTAAGGTCAATCAGGCTCAGTAAATTTAAGATCAATACGGATTCATCAATGTCCAATAGATGTGGCAAGAAATGATAAAGCGCCTGGAAAAATTTAATTGCCAATGCTAATAAGGCAAGACTCATTCCCAAGTATACAGGTGCCATAATCCAGCGACTGGCATACATGGCTCTTTCTGTGAAAATTTCAATTTTACGCGCGGACATAAAATTCCTTAGTCATGCAGGTGAGGAGCCAACCAACGCGCTGCCTGTTCTTTAGAAAGTCCTTTTCTTTGTGCATAACTTTCCAATTGCTGTTGATCAATTTTACCGACATTAAAATACTGTGATTCTGGATGGGCAAAATACCACCCACTCACAGCCGCTGTCGGGAACATGGCATAACTTTCTGTTAATTCAATACTGGTTGATGCAGTCACATCTAACAATTTAAATAATTTAGCTTTTTCAGTATGATCAGGACATGCAGGATAGCCCGGTGCGGGTCTGATGCCTTTATACGCTTCTGAAATTAAGTGTTCATTACCATGCACTTCATCAGCGGCATATCCCCAATACTGTTTTCTTACCTGCTCATGTAGATATTCTGCAAAGGCTTCCGCTAAACGGTCAGCCAGGGCTTTTAGCATAATCGAATTATAATCATCATAATCTTTTTCAAATTGTGCTAATTTTTCCTCAATACCAATGCCGGCTGTGACTGCAAACCCCCCAATATAATCGGCTTTTCCACTGTCTTTAGTGGCAATAAAATCAGAGAGACAATAATTTGGCCTACCCGGCGCTTTCATATTCTGTTGACGTAAATGATGTAAGGTTTCTAAAACCTCTGTACGTGTATCATCCTTATAAAGTACCACATCATCATCAATACTATTGGCGGGGAAAAAACCTATCACCGCTTTGGCAGTTAACCATTTTTCACTGACAATTTGAGCCAACATGCGTTGTGCATCATCAAACACTTTAGTCGCTTCCGCACCCACCACTTCATCGCTCAAAATAGCCGGGTATTTTCCCGCTAACTCCCAGGTATGAAAAAAAGGCGACCAATCAATATAAGGCACTAATACTTCAAGATCCAGTGTATCAATCACCTGAGTGCCTAAAAGTGAAGGCTTAACCGGCTGATAATTATCACCCTTAAATTTATTCTGTCTTGCACTTTCCAGGCTATGTTGCTTAACCTTTGCTTTACGACCTTTATGACGTTCACGCACCACTTGGTATTCTGCGCGGGTTTTTGCAATATAGTCATCTTTTAACTCATCACTTAACAGCGATCTCACAACCCCCACACTTCGTGAAGCATCTGTCACGTAAATGGTGGGCGCATGATAATGTTGTTCAATCTTTACCGCAGTATGCGCACGGGATGTGGTTGCACCACCTATCATCAATGGAATATCGAACCCTTGACGTTCCATTTCTTTCGCCATATGCACCATTTCATCTAAAGAGGGTGTAATTAAGCCACTCAAGCCAATAATATCAACATTATGTTGTTTTGCGGCTTTAAGAATTTGTTCAGCCGGCACCATAACCCCCAAATCAACTATTTCAAAGTTATTACATTGCAGTACCACCGCTACAATATTTTTACCAATATCGTGAACATCCCCCTTAACCGTTGCCATCAATACTTTACCGTTTGATTTTAAGCCACCGTCTTTGTCTGCATCCATAAAAGGCATTAAATGAGCCACTGCCTTTTTCATCACCCGTGCCGATTTAACCACTTGAGGTAAAAACATTTTACCCGCGCCAAACAAGTCTCCAACGACATTCATGCCATCCATTAACGGCCCTTCAATCACATGCAGGGGTAATTCTGATTCTAATCGTGCTTGTTCGGTATCTTCAATAATAAAGTCCGCATTGCCTTTAACCAAAGCATGTTCCAAGCGCTTTTTAACTGGCCAGGTACGCCATTCCAAATCTTCTTTTTTAACAACCGCACCACCGCCTTGATACTTTTGTGCCATTTCCAACATAGCTTCTGAGGCATCACTATGGCGATTAAGCACCACATCTTCTACAGCCGTTCTTAATTCATCAGGAATATCCTCATAAATGGCTAATTGCCCTGCGTTAACAATCCCCATCCCCATGCCCGCTTTAATGGCATGAAAAAGAAATACCGCATGAATGGCTTCACGCACTAAATTATTGCCTCGAAATGAAAAAGAGACATTAGACACTCCGCCGGAAATTAAAGCGTGAGGACAGGTACGCGTAATTTCTCGGGTCGCTTCAATAAAATCAACTCCATAATTGTTATGTTCATCAATACCTGTGGCAATAGCAAAAATATTGGGATCAAAAATAATATCTTCGGGGGGGAAATTCACTACTTCGGTTAATATTTTATAGGCTCGCTGGCAAATTTCGATTTTCCTTGCCATAGTGTCGGCCTGACCGGTTTCATCAAATGCCATGACGATCACCGCTGCCCCATAACGACGAATTAATTTAGCCTGCCTGATAAAGTTTTCTTCCCCTTCTTTAATAGAGATAGAATTTACCACCCCTTTACCTTGTATACATTTAAGTCCTGCTTCCAGAATATCCCACTTAGAAGAATCCAGCATAACAGGGACTTTGGCAATATCTGGCTCGGAGGCAATCAAGTTAAGAAAACGTACCATGGCTTCTTTTGATTCCAGCATGCCTTCATCCATGTTGATATCAATAATTTGCGCGCCATTTTCAACCTGATCTTTAGCAACTTCGAGTGCTGTCTCATAATCACCCTCAACAATTAAACGCTTAAATCGTGCCGAACCTGTGATATTGGTTCTTTCACCGACATTTACAAACAATGAATCTGAGCTAATATTTAATGGCTCCAGACCTGCCAAGCGACATTGCTTTTCAATGGTCGGAATTTTTCTAGGTGCATATTTTTCAACTTGCTGAATAATTTCTTTAATATATTCAGGTGATGTACCACAACAACCCCCAATAATATTTAAGTACCCCTTTGCCGCCCAGTCAGCCAATTCTCTCGCCATATCATCGGGTGCTTCATCATACTCACCAAATTCATTAGGTAATCCCGCATTGGGATGCGCTGATACATGGGTATTCGCTATATTGGATAACTCTTCAATATATTGACGTAACTCTGTCGCACCTAAAGCACAGTTAAAACCAATCGAAATAGGATCGACATGGTTTAAAGAGTTCCAAAATGCAGAAACCGTTTGACCCGACAAGGTACGGCCTGATGCATCCGTAATGGTTCCTGAGATCATCACCGGTAATTTATAACCTAATACATCAAAATACTGTTCAACGGCAAAAATAGCTGCTT
Organism: uncultured Methylomarinum sp.; assembly: GCA_964392135.1. GTDB lineage: Bacteria > Pseudomonadota > Gammaproteobacteria > Methylococcales > Methylomonadaceae > QPIN01. Next base: position 830 of record CAYMPX010000232.1, on the reverse strand, counting down.
TGGCATTTAAGGTATCAAAAATGGTTTCAATCAAAATAATATCAACCTCACCATCACACATACCACGTATAGCTTCGGTATAGGCATCAACTAACTGATCAAAGGTAATATTTCTAAAACCGGGATCATTCACCTCAGGTGACATAGAAGCAGTACGGTTAGTAGGACCTAATGTACCTGCAACAAAGCGTGGTTTATCCGGTGTTAGCACTGTCACTTCAGCAGCGACTTGTTTGGCTAATTTAACGGATTCCAGATTAATCTCGTAAGCCAATGATGCCATGTTGTAATCAGCCATGGCAATGCGGGTCGCATTAAAGGTATTGGTCTCAACAATATCAACACCTACATCATAATAAGCCCTGTGAATCGCTTTAATAATATCTGGCTGAGTAAGGGATAAAAGATCGTTATTTCCTTTTAGATCACATTCCCAATCAGCAAAACGCTCCCCCCGATAATCTTTCTCTTCCAGGTTGTAGCTTTGGATCATCGTGCCCATAGCCCCATCTAGAAACAAGATACGTTCTGATAATTGTTGTTTTAATAATTCGATGTTATTCATAGGAAATTAAAATGCGTGCAATTTTGAATAATTAATAGATCGTTGTATTGTCGGTTTAACTATTGCTTGATATGATTTAAGCTTATATACAACTAAATCATCACCTTTACCAACGATTAAAACGTATTCAGGTCAATGTTTAGCCGTAAAATTTTAAATTAAAAACAGGAGAACAAAATGCCAAAATCTAACTTTTTACAGGTTATCAAGAGCGTTATTGCTGCCGGCATTGGCATTCAAAGCAATAAAAACAGAGAAATTGACT
>CAYMPX010000231.1:0-4442 GCA_964392135.1 uncultured Methylomarinum sp. | reverse complement strand
TCTCATCATTTTATAGACAACGCCACTAAGAAAGCAATCTTAATGCCTAACCATAAGAGTCCACCTTACACGATAAAGCTTACACAGGTAAACACTTCATCCATATCTTAAGTGACACCAAAACAACCCCAAATACTCATGCAATGTTTGCCTTGAATCAGAAAACACAGTCTAGCGTGGTACGAAACTACGCAACTCATACGCTCGCTGCGATGTTAAATAATCAGTAGGAACTGGGATAACATTAAAACCTTGCTTCCCAAAACACCATACAGCTCGCGGCATATGCCATGCTGAGGTTAGCAAAATAATATGATAATAGCCTTCTCAGCCAATAATCTCTTCATATAGATGGTATTTTGCCAAGTATTGTTTGCATACGACTCTGCAAATACATTTAGAGGGTGAAAAAGAGACTTTAAGCTTCGAAAACACCGCCTATTTTGGCATAAATGTTGAAAAATAAATATGTTAGCTTGGTTTGACCCCGTTGATATACCCCCATTGATATGCCTATTAGAATACTAGTGCACATCACGCCAGTATGCGCGCTTCAAGAGATAGGCCAATATCGTAAATATCAGCAAAAAACCGATAACATAGGGAGCGATCTGTCTGCGAATGATAATCGAAGGATCACTTGCATATCGCATCCATGCCATGAGATCTGTCATTATCCGATCGTATTCCTGGGGGCTGTAGCTGGCCTTTTTAAGCACATGCCCCTTGCCGTCAATCGTGCCACTATATGAAAACAGCACATTCGGCATAGCAACACCTGGAAAGACACGATTATTCCACCCTGTGGGGCTGCCTGGATCCCAATAAAAACTTCTCAGGTACGTGTAAACCCAGTCAATGCCGCGGTAGCGCGCTACCAGAGTTAGATCAGGCGGAATGGCATTAAACCACTTGGCGGCGAGCTTTGGCGGCATTGCCGTTGTCATGCCGCGTAAATATTCAGCGCCCGCTGGCATCATAAACTTTCGCATGATATATTTTTTATCAAGTCCGAGATCAGTGGCCAAGCGACTGTAACGTATATACTTCATGCCGTGACACGTCAGGCAGTTTTGGGCAAAAAATATTCCTCCACGAATAATGCTTTCCTTGTTGAGTTGATATTCTGGGGTCTGCAGCTGTACCTCATCAGCATACGCGGCCCCGCCATAAAGAGCAGCAAAAACAACAGCGCTAGCGAGTAATCCAATACGTAACATTATCTTCACGATCTCACCCTGTCAGGGACTGGCCGAACTGGCTCAAATCGACTGGTGATCGGCAATAAGATGAAAAAACCAAAATACACAGCCAGCGCGATGCGCGCAGATGGCAGAAGCGCTGGGTTTGCTGGTTGCATCCCGATCCATCCAAGCACCAGCACTGAAATTGCCAGCATCATCAACATGGCAAAATAGACTGGGCGGTACCGTGCTGATTTAGCTGGACAGCGATCAAGCCAAGGGAGGAAAAATGGAAATATTATTGAGGCAGCCAGTGTAAGAATACCGAGCCCCTTCTCAGGTATTGAGCGTAATACCGCATAATAAGGAGAAAGGTACCATGCTGGTGTTACATCAGGTGGCGTCTTTAACGGGTTTGCTGGTATGTAATTATTGTACTCCATGATTAGACCGTTGAGGGTCGGTGCAAAGAGAACAATCATCGCGAATATGGTCAAAAATACGCCTACGCCATAGATATCCTTCACTGTGTAATAAGGGTGAAAGGGAATTCCATCCAGAGGACGGCCATCAGCATTGAGCTTTTTCGAAATTTCTATGCCATCAGGATTGTTTGATCCCACTGTATGTAGTGCTACCAAATGGAAGGCAACTAACCCGACCAGCAGAAGCGGGATGAGAATGACATGAAATGCCATATAACGCGTGAGTGTTTCTCCACCCAAACCAGGTCCGCCACGAACAACCGAAACCAACCAGTCACCCACGCCAGGAATTGAGCCTACAATGGCAGTAATGACCTCACCGCCCCAGTAGGACATGTTGCCAAAAGGCAATACATAACCGAAATATGCCTCTGCCATGAGCACGATGTAGATGACCCACCCAAAAATCCAAAGCAGTTCGCGCGGTTTCCTGAAAGAACCATAAAGATATGCGCGAGATATGTGTAAATAGATCACTAGAAAAAACATGGAGGCGCCAACTGCGTGAGTATAGCGAATCAACCACCCCCATTTCACATCAAACATGATACCCTGTACCGAATCAAAGGCTCGATTCGCATCACTATAATAGTGTACCAACAGAAATATCCCCGAAAATATCTGCAACATAAGTGCCAAGAGTGCTAGAGAACCAAAAAAGTACCAAAAATTAAAATTCTTTGGCGCGTAGTATTCGGCCATTGAGGCTTTCAAAAATTTATCTACGGGTAATCTTTCATTGATCCATGCCCAGAAACTACGGTTGTTACTCATCGTATGCTCCCACATTGCGGTTGCAAGGATACTTTCAACATAGTTTTGATTTCTTCTCTAGACCAGCAATACGAACTGATTTCCCACCATTAGTGAATGTATAGTCAGGAACGACCATGTTTTCAGGTGCGGGTGAACCAAACATTACCCTGCCAGAAAGATCATAGCCAGAGCCATGACATGCACAGAAAAAACCTCCTGGCCAGGCTGGATCCCTCACTGATCCTTTTTTTGGTTCAAAGGCAGGAGAACAGCACAGGTGCGTACAGACCTGCATCATAACCAACCATTCGGGTTTGCGTGAACGATAGATGTTTTGTGCATAGGGTGGCTGTTGGGGCACCTTGCTATCAGGATCTTTTAGCTGGGAAGCGATCTGGCTCAATACTGCCAGCATTTCTGGTGTTCGATGCACAATAATAAGGGGTTTTTGCTGCCAACTCGTCGTGATGTGCCCACCAGGTGGTATCCCAGATATATCAATAGTGACAATCGAAGCCGCTTCGGCTGCTGCGTCGGGCTCCATACTCTTGACAAAAGGCACTGCTACCGCGCTGATGCCTGCGGTACCGACAACAGTGACCGCCGCAGTCAGAAAACGTCGTTTTGACTGCTCTTCCTGACCCAGGATTCGCGGTTCTGATTCTTTTTTATTCTTATCCCTTTTTACTTTCATAAGTCTTTGTCCTTCTTGTCTGGTAACCTGCTGGAAGCTCTTATTGACATGACTTTACGTTAACGAAATCAAGGTAAAGAAGCCAGGTAGGCTGCAACAGCCCTGATTTCCCGCGTAGTCAGTTTACCGCCGATATCGCGCATTACTGCACGCGCATCGTTGCCCCGATCCTTGCTACGAAACGCCAACAGTTGATTTTCGATATAGAGTGAATTTTGTCCAGCCAGTCGCGGGTAAAGTGGCGGCAGGCCGATGGCCGCAGAACCATGACATGCTGCACAGGCTGGAACATTGGTGGCGCTCACACCACCGCGATAGATTTTTTTGCCCTGAGCCGCGAGTTGCCTGTCCGATTGATTCGTATTCTTATTGGTTTGTTGTGAGAAGTATTGCGCCAGCGCCTGAACTTGCGTGCTGGAAAGTGCTTCCGCTATGTCGGACATGATAGGGTTGGGGCGTGCACCATTTGCAAAATCGAGTAGCTGTTTCTCTATATATTGTGGAACTTGAGTAGCAAGTTTTGGGAAATCTGGAGCAACACTGTTACCGTGAATGCCATGACAGGCTCCACAGTTATCCTCGACGATTTGTTGGGTTGGATTCTTGCCGTTACCCGCGCCCATTGCTGAAGACATGGCAACCCCCACACTGATGAACAGCACTATACCATAGCGCAGAAAGCCGTTCAATCCCTTCATGCTATTCAGCCTCCCATTCTCATTTAATGGATTCGTAGTATTAACAGAGCATTGTAATTGGATTCGTAGTATTAATCTAGCATTGAAATAGGGGTATGTACGAATGGCACTAAGTTACGGATTTTCAGCCTAGCTATCCAAAGTGAAAATGTACTGGAATTTATTGAAAAATTCGGCAGTGAACTATCTCCGAATGTCATGTTCAATCAGGCTATAGGATGAGTCCAACACTTAACGCTGGCAGATTAAACTGTTTTTTCAGATAGATTAAGCAGAACCTCAAAATTAAACGCTTCGCTGTAAGGAGTCAAAAATGCCGTTAAAACCCAAATCATCATCCTATGATTGCCTACCTTTTGCTGAAGCTACTCAACCAAAGTGTCGCTTCAGTTTTATCGCTATATCAACTCGCTACTTTGCTATCGGAAACCCATAAATCAGCCGTCAAAACATCGTAATCCAGTCATCCGTGGGATAATTGATACCACAACAAACCCAAATACTCATGCAGGGCTTGCCCTGAGTCAGAAAACACAGTCCAACGCGGCACAAAACTGCGCAAGTCATAATCTTGCTGCGATGTCATATAATCGGTCGGTGCAGCTGTCACATGCAAGCCTTGCGA
>CAYMPX010000230.1:0-4451 GCA_964392135.1 uncultured Methylomarinum sp. | reverse complement strand
ATTATGGATAAGAAGTTTGATTTAATTATTTTTGATTGGGATGGAACACTGGCGGATTCTGTCGATTGGATTGTCCATTGTTTAAAAGCGGCAGCCGAACAGAAAGCGCTTGATATTCCAGAGGATCAGGCAATTAAAAATATTATTGGTTTGAGCCTACAAAAGGCTTTGGCAATATTGTATCCAGAAATAAAAGGGCGCGCCCAGGAACAATTTATTGCTTGTTATGGTCAATTATTTTTCGCAAAACAACAAACCGAGAGTGATTTGTTTGCGGGTGTTAATGATATGTTACAAAGATTAAGGACTCAAGGTTATAAACTGGCCGTTGCGACCGGCAAAGGACGATCAGGTCTTGATAAGGCAATGCAAGGATCAGGGTTGATTGATTTTTTTGATGTGACTCGATGTGCTAATGAAACAGCATCAAAGCCTAATCCGCTTATGCTTGAGGAAATTATTGCTGAAATGCAGGTGAGTAAGGAACGGGTTGTGTTTGTAGGTGATTCCAGTCATGATTTGCAAATGGCAGAAAATGCAGGCGTGGCTGCGATTGCAGTGTTATGTGGTGCAAATTCCAAGGCACAGCTGGCACCTTATAAATCGATCGCTTGTTTGCAACAAACAACAGAATTATTAGAAATTTTATAAAGGTTAAAAAGTGGAAAATCAACAAGGTGAGGGTGTGCAAGTACAGTCCAAAAATGAGAATAGCCCCGGGTGGGAAAGAGACGTGCTTGAGAAAGTAGCGATGGCAGCTGTGACAGAACAGCGTAGGGCGAGACGCTGGGGGGTGTTTTTTAAAATGCTGATGTTGCTTTATTTGGTGGTAATTGGTGGTATGGCTTTTTATCCAAAATTTGAAAAAAGCATCAGCAGTAGCGATGAAAAGCATACTGCAATTATTGATGTAATCGGTGTTATTGCAGAGAGTGAGGCGGCGAGTGCAGATAGTATTATTGATGGACTGAGAAGCGCGTTAAAAGATAAGCAAACCAAAGGCGTTATTCTTAATATTAATTCCCCTGGGGGGAGTCCTGTGCAAGCGGCTTATGTTTTTGAAGAAATTCGACGATTAAAAGCGACGCACCCCGAAACGCCTATTTATGCTGTGGTGAGTGATATCTGCGCTTCGGGCGGTTATTATATCGCAGCGGCAGCAGATAAAATCTATGTTAATCAATCCAGTATGATCGGTTCAATCGGGGTGATTATGAATGGTTTTGGTTTTGTTGATATTATGGAAAAGCTGGGTGTTGATAGACGTTTGTTGATTGCGGGTAAACATAAAGCCTTGATGGATCCTTTTTCCCCGGTGAATAGTGAAGAGGCTGCGCATATGCAAACATTATTAGATGATGTGCATCAGCAATTTATTCGTGCGGTTCGTACGGGGCGGGGTGATCGCTTGCAAGAAACTGAAGACATGTTTTCTGGATTGGTCTGGACGGGAACCCAAGGTATTAAGCTGGGTTTGGCGGATGATTTTGGTAGCGTTGATTCCGTAGCAAGAGATATTATTGGTGTTAAAAAGAAATTGAATTTTACACCACAAGAAAATTTGCTGGATAAAATTGCGGGTAAATTAGGCGCTTCTTTTGGTCATGCCTTGGGAAGTGCGGTTAACGGCTTGTCAATGCGTTAATTGCTTATGTGAGCAACAGGTTCAGTTTGGATTCAGACTGAACCTATTACTCTTGATTGATGTTTTAGCGTTTATGTAGCAATCTTTCGGCACCTTTCATTTTAATCCTAAAGTAGCTTACACTTTTCAGGTGAGAAAATAGCACCCATTGTAGGATGTGCTGAGGTACGAAGCGCATCAGCTAAGGTTGGTTTGATGCGCCTTCTAACATCGGCACATCCTACAGCAATATAAAGTGTCAATTGGAAAATGAAGGATGCCAATCTTTCTGCTATTTTTACAGTGTAATATGAAATTCCTCGCGCCTAAATACTTTTTACGGGTTTGTTATGCCAGTTTTGATTAAAGTTTTTTTATTAACATTCTGTTTGTCCCAGGCTGCTTTTGCAGGAAAAGAACTGGTTTTTTCGATATTAAGTCTCGATCAGGCAACCAGAAAAATTATTGAATCGAGTCAAAGTAAAGTATTGGGTGCAAAAACAGCGAAAATCAACGGAAAGAAAATACATGTTATCAAGGTGTTGACGATTGATGGGCGGGTGCAGCACATTAAAGTGGATGCGGATAGCGGCAAAATTCTTAAATAAGGCAGTGCGATGCGTATTTTAATCGTTGAAGATGAATTAATATTGAGTCAGCAAATACAGGATTTTTTTTCAACTAAAGGTTTTGCTGTTGATGTTGCAAATACCGCAAGTGATGGTTATTATCTGGCAACAGAATATCCCATTGATGTGGCTATTATTGATGTGGGTCTGCCCGATTTCTCAGGTATAGAGTTAGTTGCCCGGTTAAGAAAGGATGCGATTAATACGCCGGTGTTGCTGTTAACGGCAAGAAGTCGTTGGCAAGATAAAGTGGAAGGCTTGGAGGCAGGGGCAGATGATTATTTAGCAAAACCGTTTCATTATGAAGAGTTATTGGCAAGAGTTAATGCCTTGTTAAGGCGCTCTCAAGGTAAAGCGCATCCTGTTTTAACCTATGCCAATATCCAGCTGGATAGTTTATCTCAAGATGTCAGGGTTGATGGTGAAACCGTTGAGCTTACGGCTTATGAATATAAAGTACTGGAATATTTATTGTTCCGTAAAGGTGAGGTGGTGTCTAAAACTGTTTTAACGGAACATATCTATGATGAAGACTTTGATCGAGACAGTAATGTGATTGAGGTTTTTATTGGTCGATTACGCAAAAAAATTGATCCTCAGGGGGTGACTAAGCCGATTGAAACTTTACGGGGGCGTGGTTATAGAATCCCGCTAGAGACGTAATGGTAAGTCAATAGTGAAAGTTAATTCATTAAGTTTTCGTTTGTTGGTTTCAGCAGGATTTGTTTTAACCGCTTTTTTCGCTTTAGTTGCTTTTGTTTTGGAACAAGGTTTCAGGGAAAGTGCGGAGCAAGCATTAAAAGAAAAACTTCAAATTCATATTTATTCACTGTTATCTGTTGCAGAATTGACGGGTAATGGTAAATTAAGTATGCCACAAACACTGCGTGAACCCCGGTTTTCAAATCCGGGTTCGGGTTTGTATGCCTTTGTTAATCAACAGAATACACGCTTAGTCTGGCGTTCTTTATCCGCCATTGGTATTGATATAGCCTTTCCTCAGGCATTAAAGGTCGGTGAATCTGTTTTTGTAAAGGATGAAAAGGGTCGTTTTGTGCTCAGTTATGCGGTGATTTGGGAAAATGAAGCAGGATTAGAGCAGTATTATGTTTTTACAGTTGCAGAAGACGCTTTATCTATTAGTCATCAAGTTGAACGATTTAGAATAACGCTTAGGACTTGGTTATTTTTTATAGGGCTTTTATTAGTATTGGTGCAGTTTTTGGTTTTACGCTGGAGTTTAAAACCATTGCGATTGATTGTTAATGACCTGGAAGCCATTGAAGCGGGTAGCAAGAGTCAGTTGGATGGTCAGTACCCTGTTGAATTAACTGGCTTGGCAGGAAACTTGAATGCGTTGGTGAACAGTGAGCGTGCGCATCTAGTGCGATACCGTAATACCTTGGCAGATTTAGCGCATAGCCTGAAAACGCCTTTAGCAATCTTGAGGGGATGCCTGGAACCTGCTGAAGTTGATAAAATGCGGGTTGCTGAACAAGTTTCAAGAATGGATGAAATTGTGGAGTATCAATTACAAAAGGCGGCAGCAAAAGGGCAAAAGAAGTTGGTGGGTAAGGTTGATGTTGCAGTCATCGTTGAGAAAATTATTTTATCGTTAAAAAAAGTGTATTTAGATAAGAAAATTCGCTTTTCTTTTCAGTCAGATGCAAATTGTTTAATGTACTGTGAACAGGGAGATATGTATGAAATTGCAGGGAACTTGTTAGATAATGCCTGTAAATGGTGCGATAAAAATGTCAGTGTTCATTTAACCCGGTTGGAAAAACAACGGGATATGCCGTTTTCCCTGCTTTTACAAATTGAGGATGATGGTTTGGGTATTCCTGAAACAAAATTAGATGCGATTTTACTGCGAGGCATTCGAGCGGATGAAAACATACAGGGGCATGGCATTGGTATGGCTGTGGTTAATGAGTTAACGGCGTTGTTAGGCGGTCGGTTGGTGGCAGGACGAAGTGAGACGCTGGGCGGAATGAAATGGCAGGTTTATTTTTGATGGATATTGGATGCTATCATTCACTTTTAAATGAAAAGTTTAAAACAACTATTGCCTAATTTTATTAATTCAAGCATAATAGCGCTTCTTTCGGTCACAGACTGAGAACATTATGGTTACCGTGTTGGTCCTCTCGCAACGATACGCTGTAAACTCCGCCAGGCCCGGAAGGGAGCAACGG
>CAYMPX010000229.1:0-4466 GCA_964392135.1 uncultured Methylomarinum sp. | reverse complement strand
CTAAATAAAACTCATAATAAAGTGGTTTTGGCTTAAACCCCCAGTGTTTTTTAAAACGATACGACCCCGTACCTTCTTTACTTCTACCGTAATCAAAAATCTTAATTCCTTTTTTTATCGCACGGCGCATGACTTCCCAGTACATAAAATCATTTCCCTGCACAGCGCGCGCATGTTCAGTCCCTCCGCCATAATAAGGCAACACCTCGTCTTTAAAATAAAAATTCATCACGCTTGCAATTAATTGTCCCTCTTTATCAACTACCGTTAATATTTCACACTGTTCCTTAAAAACCTGTTTGAGTATTTTAAAATATTTTTTTGCAAAAACAGGTGTTCCAAGGTTTCGGACACTTTCTGAGTAGGCTTGATAAAACTGTTCAATATGCGCATCAATTTTACTGGTAAGCCCTGCTTTTATACCTTTTCTTATCATTGCCCGCTGTTTACGAGGAATAGCTAACATATTTTTTTCTTCATCAGCCTCTAACTCTTTTCTAAAGGTGACATAAAGTGCTTTGTAAGGACGGTCTGCTGTCATTTGAACGCTATTTCTCATTTCCAGGTAATCCACACCTAGTTTTTCAGCCAAGTCACAGGCTTTATTATCTAGCTCAGTATAAATCACCTCATTATCAGCAATAATACCGCCATAAACACAAAATGCACAAGAACTGAGCGAATGACCAAACAATAAACTCTTGATATGTACCAATGGAAGAATACCGGTTATCTTTCCATTATCTTCAGCATATAAAAAATATGTTTTATGCCCAAATGCCTTTTCTATAACCTCTTTCCAACCGGCCTTATGAAAAAACGTACTCAAAAGTGAGTTTTCTACATAATCATCCCATTGTGTAATGACCGAATTATCAAGTGTTTTTATCATTTAGATCTCAATATAAATTATATTTATGCCAGTTTATTCAAATATAGAAGTTAATTTGGATCATTTATAGCTAAGGGGTGTGTATAAATTAAACCAAGTCACTATAAAACAGCAAGCAGGACTTTAGCTCCATTAATCAAGTTTGAATCCACACACCTGTTAACTCAGGTTACTTAAGAAACACCTTCTCCATGGTATCCCAATGAAAATCAGTTAATAAATAACCAATCCGCTGTTCCATTTTATGTAAATTTAAATAATGCCTGAATCGGGTTTTCAAGCTTAAATTCTGTTGTCTGGGTTGCTCTGGATCTATTTCCCAGGGATGGCAATAAAAAATTGCAGATTGTTCCCCTTTATTAATTTTACCGAATGCCCATTTTGAAAATGAGTAGGGGTAAAACCGAAAAAATCCCCCGCCACCACAAGGGATATTCTTACCCCCGATGCTTACTGTTGTGATCGGAATTTCTAAAAAATCAGTATTTTTTATCGGCTTATAACAAAAACGAGGGGCATCAGGTATTCCATAAAGATCATGTTTTACAGGATAAATACTGGAACTGTATTTAAAACCTTCATCAACTAAAATATCATGAGCCCATAAATTTTGTGTATTAATAGAATAACTGGCTGCCCGGTAGCCTGTTACCTCTTGCCCACCCAAGTCCTCTAATATTTTCTTTGTACGATTAATATCTAAACGAAATTGCTCAGGCGTTTGTTCAGTGACTCGAATATGCTCATAGCCATGACAGGCTAATTCATGACCTTCATTAACAATTCGTTTAACTAGAGAAGGATAGCGTTCTGCCACCCACCCTAAGGTAAAAAAAGTGGCTTTTGTGTTATGTTCTGAAAACAAATCTAATATTCTATGGGTATTTTTCTCTACGCGATGTTCTAAATTATCCCAGTCACTTTTATTGATATAAGGTTCAAATGCTGAAACCTGGAAATAGTCTTCAACATCAACACTCATTGCATTTATTATTTTTTTTTGCATTATAATCTCTGTACCTGTTTTGTTTAAAACCACTTAGGGGCGAGAGTATTATTGGCTTATATGTTATGACATTAATCTTCTGGAAAGACATCATCCATATCTAATTGTATCAAAATGGCCTTTCTTAATAATGCCCGTTCCTTATTAAGCATTACACTTAAATCAATCACTTTTTTTTCTAATGCATCAATTCTTTGTTCTTGAGTCAAATCAGAAGTTGAAACAATATATTTACGGGTCTTTTCAATATCCTTAAGCGAGCTATAATCCGCCTCAATTTCCTTGATTACATGTTGTGTAGTGTCTAAATCTATTTCTGAAAGTCCTTCCAGGTAACCATACAATAAAAGCCTGTCACAAAAGGTATTAATACATCGTGGAATACCTTGAGTGAACCTGTATATTTCAGCAAAAACCTCTTCAGTAAATTTAGGGTTATTTACCCACCCCACTTTAGAAAGCCTGAAAACAATATAGTGTTTAATTTCATCAGCACCCATTGCCTTTAAGTGATAGGTTGCCACAATACGTTGTTTTACTTGCTCCATCCCTGAAGAATATAAAAGCTGCCCTAACTCCTCTTGACCAATTAGAAATATTTGGAAAATAACATTGCCTTCCCATTCATAATTAGAAAGCATACGTAATTCTTCAATAGATTGTTTTGGTAAGTTCTGGGCTTCATCGACAACAAGTAGAACCCGCTTTCCTAAGCAAGCACTTTTTATAAAAAAATCTTCTAATCGTGATAATAACATTGCTTTATTATCATCATTTTTATAATTAATGTTAAAAACACCCGCAAGCACTCTTAAAGTATCTTCAGCACCTATTTGAGATGTCACCATTAAGCCAATGATAATATCTTTATCTTTTTTAAGTGATTGAAATAACTCTTTGACTAACATTGTTTTTCCCGTGCCAGGCATACCTGTCACAACGACAAACCCTTCACCTTGTATCAGCCCATAACGTAAATAAGCTTTAGCGCGTTTATGCCCGGCACTATCAAAGAAAAAATCTAAATTCGCATTTAGTTGAAATGGGTTCTCAGAGAGTTTATAAAACTTTTTATACATTAAAAATACAGTGATAAGCTAGCAGTAATTCTATTTTCAGAATAACTGTTCAAATCGTTACCTGAACTTTGATCAACATAGCGATATACCACGCTCCCATTTAAACGAGACAATATATTACGTGTTATGCTCGCCGAAATATCAAATCGCTTATCAGAAAATGCATTGCTACCATTGGATTCTGTTTTCTGCCAGCTAGAGCGAAGTGTAAAGCTGCTTCGCCTAAAAACTTTCCAATTCCAGCTTCCTGAAATACCTGTTACTTCTTCTTCAATGCCACTCAATTCAAAGGTTCTAAAAACCTTAAAGACATCCGCAGAAATATCACTTTTCCCCGTTCGAAAAGAAACAGAGAGATTCGTTGTTTTGGTGATAAAAACTTCATCTGTTAATGTTGGTAACTGAATATTAAATAAAGGGGTTTGATTTAGAACATCATCTTTTTGATCACCAAAAACATCTATAACTGTAAAAATCTGTTGTTCTAATAATAATTGTTGCGTAGTGACTGTATCTTCAGCATAACGAAGCGACCAAACAGACCGACGTGTATTATAATCAAGTGCTGTGTTCCATGTACCCCCTGTATTCAGTCCTATGTCATTATTTGTATATGTGGTTATCCAGTGCAATCGATTAAAGGGTAAAATTTCAACGGTAACAAAACGATTATTACCATATCCCGCTTCTAGTCTAAAGCGTTGACTGGGTTGCCATTGCCCACCAACGGTGTATGAGATACCATTATTGCTACTATTTGAATTACTGGCAAATGAATTGCTACTCTGTCCTGCACGAGCAAATAGACTGAATTTACGACCTATAGCACGCCTGATTTCTGCAGTAGAGTCTTGAAAATTAACATCTTCACTATTACTATTACGTCTATTGCTATTATTAAAAGTTAAAGACCAACTAAAATAAGAAAAATCACGCCCACTGGTTAACCTGAAATTTTGTGAAAATGAATCTGTCTTAGACAATGAAGAGTTTCCCCCTTTAGAATCGACCCGGTCATAACCAACTCTAAATTCACCATTAGCAAAACTCTGGAAATGGGGAGTCCAATAAGGTGATAATCGAAACGTGGAAACTGTGGTGCTGCTATCGCCACCTGAAATATTGTCGCTTACTATACGTCGATTAGAAACATTCTGTTGACTAATAGAGGAACTTGAGTCTATAAACAACCTGTTTTTAACAAGTTCATATAGCGTATTCATTTGTAATTGATTGTTTATATCTAACCCAGAGTCTCCCTGTGCATTATATAAATTCTGCATTCTATAATTTAAATCAAAAGTGCTTATAGACGAGCGACCATTTATTGATATTCCAGGACTTACGTCTGTCACGAATGCAGCTTTCTGATCGGTACTTGCTAATCTTATATTATCTGAATAAATTTCGTCTACATTTAAAGCAGGATGTATTGTCCAATTTAAAGGCCAGGCTAATCCACTAGATAGCAACAAAAACAAAAAAAAAC
>CAYMPX010000228.1:0-4495 GCA_964392135.1 uncultured Methylomarinum sp. | reverse complement strand
GAGCCAGATATAAGCACCGTATGCGTTCCCACCGAGGACGGTGGGAACGAGAAAAGAACCGATTATTTCTGATCGGCTTGACTATAAACAGTACCAAACAAGCGAATCACGGTAAATATCATATTCCGGGTGATTTTTATAGACGGCTCATCCGTTGATATTTCAGACGCATAGGCATCAATGCTGTCATTCATAAACTTAACTAATCCAGGCTGGCTTACTTCATTTTCTGATCTTTGAGAAAAACGCTGTTGAAGTTTGGCGATTATTTTTGTGTCTATTTTATTTCCTGGCATTAAAGCTTGCAACTCTGTAGTCATCAGGGCAGATTGTTTTTGTAGCCATTCTTTATCTTGAGCCGGTATATCCCCAAAAGCATGTTGATAGACACAAATGACATCAAAGCATAAATCCATAAACAGGTGAGATAACGCCTGATTTTTTGAGGTAATAATGGATGGGAATACGCTGAAGAGGGTGTGAGCTAATGCCGGTTGATCGGTTTGAAACTGTTCAATAATAGATTTGCCTGTATTTTCGTCAATACTTTTGGCGTATTCGATAGCGTGATAAAGTTCTCTGTCTGTCAGTTCGTGCATGGTTTGATTAATGTAATAGGGTATAAAAACGCTATCATACTATATGAAAATATCTGCCATAGACCCAGGTGAGAGGCGTGTACATTAATAACTCTATGGGGTGAAGTTGTTACCAGATAAGAATTGTTATCAATAGAGCGAAATACCTGCCTGGCTAAAAAATAAAGCTGTCATTAAACTGTCATATTTCGTTCATATTACTGTCATTTTTCCTGTGCACAATGAACACAGATTAATTTAAGATCGAGAATATATAAATATGAAAATAAAATCATTAATTGCGGCATTAGGTTTTGCTTCAGCCACGCTGTTAAGTGGTACAGCAACAGCAGTACAGTCTGTAGACGCAGATATTCCTGACTATCAAAAAGCCAGTGGCGTATCGGGCAATCTATCCAGTGTAGGTTCTGATACATTAGCTAACTTGATGACACTTTGGGCTGAAGAGTTTAAACGGACTTACCCGAATGTTAACATTCAAATTCAGGCAGCGGGTTCTTCTACTGCGCCACCGGCTTTAACAGAAGCAACTTCAAATCTTGGACCTATGAGTCGTAAGATGAAGGATAAAGAGCGTGATGCATTTGAAAAGAAATATGGTTATAAACCAACTGCTATTCCTGTTGCAATTGATGCATTAGCGGTTTATGTCAACAAAGACAACCCCATTAAAGGCTTAACGATTCCACAAGTTGATGCGATTATGTCTTTAACACGGAAATGTGGGCATGACTCAGATATTACTACCTGGGGACAAGCCGGTTTAGAAGGTGCCTGGGCGAGCAAAACCATTCAGTTATATGGGCGTAACTCTGTTTCCGGTACTTACGGCTACTTTAAGAAAAAAGCCTTGTGTAAAGGTGATTACAAAAGCAACGTGAATGAGCAACCCGGTTCGGCATCTGTTGTGCAATCAGTTACTTCTTCATTAAACGGTATTGGTTATTCAGGTATCGGTTATAAAACCTCAGGTGTTAAAGCGGTGCCTTTAGCTAAAAAACCGGGGAAAGCATTTATTGAAGCAACACCAGACAACGCAGTATCGGGTAAATATCCATTGGCTCGTTTTTTGTATGTTTATGTCAACAAACAACCCAATAAACCTTTAGCGCCTTTAGAGCAAGAGTTTTTCAAAATGGTGTTATCTCAAACAGGTCAGAAAGTTGTTATTAAAGATGGTTATATTCCATTACCTGGAAAAGTGGTTGCTAAAGCATTAGAGTTAATTAAATAGGTTTGGATACGCTTCTCAAGAGCAAGGATCTGTGCAAGGATGTGCAGTACAGGGATGTAACAAAATAACTTAAATTTTCCTTCTTTGGTGATGGTTGTTTTGGCTTTAAATTAAACCGAAAGTTGCATGGCTGACTTTCGGTTTTTTTATTTTTGATAGGCAGTATAAGATGCTAATGGGGGAAGGATTAAAAGTGCGAAGTATATAACGAGTAAAAACAATTCTGTTCAGGATTTTCTTGCTTCCTCACTTTTAATCACAGCCGGGCTAATGACTCTTTAGTTTCGGTAATTATCCGGGTTAATTTGATATTTATTTAACTTGTTGTATACCGCTCGCGTGGATATTTCCATGCAGACAGCAATTTTCTTAATATCACCTTGGTACTGTTGTAATGCATCTTCCAAAAAAGTTTTTTCAATCGTGCTAATCGCTTGTTCTTTCTGTTGCTTCCAGTTGCTAAACTTTGGTTTAGGGGATTTAATATCCAGCATTAACTCGGTCATTTCTATGCCCTGGGTAAATAACAGGCTGCGTTCCAAGGTGTTTTCCAGTTCACGAACATTGCCAGGCCAATGATAGGCGCGAATTGTCTGCATCACTTTACGGCTTACCGATTCGACTGTTTTGTTATGTTTCTGGCTCATTCTTTGCAAAATCAACTGTACCAAAGCTGGCAGATCCCCTGGTCTTTCATTGAGTGATGGAATGTTGATTTCAACGACATTAATACGATAGTACAAATCGTTACGAAATACGTTTTCTTCAACTTTGTTTTGCAGGTTGACGTTGGTTGCAGAAATAATGCGTAAGTCGACTTGTATGGTTTGTTTGCCTCCGACCCTTTCCAGCTCACTTTCCTGTATCACCCTAAGTAAACGTGTCTGGGCTGCTGGAGATAAAGAATCCACTTCATCTAAAAAAAGGCTGCCACCTTCTGCTCTTTCAAAAAAACCCTGGTGTACGTCTATTGCCCCGGTAAATGCACCTTTTTCATGGCCGAACAAAATGCTTTCTAGCAAACTTTCTGGAATGGCACCGCAATTGATAGGCACAAAAGGTTTGTTACAGCGATCACTCATCGCGTGTATGGCACGAGCCACAAGTTCTTTGCCAACCCCAGTTTGCCCTTGAATTAATATAGTTGCAGATGTTGGCGCAACAATTTCGATTGATTTTAATACCTTTTTCATTGCTTCAGAATGAGCAATAATCACGGGTGGCTGCTGTTTTTTTACGGGTTTTTTACTTTGTTTGCGCCAGATTCTCAGCATGCTTTCTTCTATTTTAGAATGCAGAGTATCAAAATCTTTTTGTTCATTATCTTTATTCAAGATATCTCGATATTCGATACCGGGTTTATTCTTTGCGGATTCGGGATTAAGGTGAATATAAACTTCACAACCCTTATCATGCCTGGCAATGCTTTTAGCAATTTCAACTTTAGCATAGCCAAAGTTACGGGCTGCAATACCACCAAATACACTGGAGGTCATACCGCATAACTCGGGGAAATTGACAACTTTTTCACCGAAAGGGCATTTGCTGTTATAGACAGATAGACCGTCCTGATGGCTGGAAGATAATGAAAAATTGCCACCTATATTGTTTTTAAGACCTAAAATTAATTCGATATAGCTATTTATGTCCAGTTTTTCTGCATGATTACCGGTATCTGACCGATAAAGCTCTTCAAAAAAGCAGCCTGCTGTTTGTGCAATTTGTTCGATTAACTGCTGGCATTGCTCTTGTCCTAATTGTTCGCTGGCATGCATCAGTTCAAGCACAAAGGTTTGCAAAAAAAGCACGGGGGTTAAATCGGAAAGGGAAGTTTTATTCATTACTCAGGTGTGAAGTTGGTTTTCACTGATTGAATCACAAGTTCAAATTAAAAGTAAAGTGAAATATCTAACTGATTGATTATTTTATCGTTTTTTGTCGTAATAAAGAGGCATGGAATATGCAACTAGAATTAATGTGAATCATGGATACAGGCTAAATGGTTTGTAATTAGTGTTGGTAAGCAAACTTTTTTCAAGCTGTTTTTGACATAAACAGATAATATAAGGTTTTAATATGAGTAATGATAAACCACCTTTAGACCCCCATCCGCTAAGTGAATATGTCGCTTGGGCGGGAAATCGTAATCGTGAGCCTATTCTTGAGGTGTTAAAGGAAAAACTGCCTAAAGAGTCTGGCCAAGTGCTGGAAATGGCCAGTGGAAGTGGTATGCATATCAACTTCTTTGCCCCCTATTTTAAGCACTTGCATTTCCAGCCTTCGGATAAAGATAGCGAGGTTTTTGATAATATCAAGAAATTAAGCGGTGAACTGGGTAATAGCAATATAGCAGACCCGGTGCATCTGGATTTAACCGATCGACAAACCTGGTTTAATGCGGGCATGCCGGCTTCATTTTCGGCTATATTCTGTATCAATATTTTTCAGGTTGCACCGGTTTCTATTGCGGATGGCATGATGGAATGTGCGAAATATTTACTGACAGAAAATGGCTTTTTATTGATTTATGGACCTTTTCAAGTAGAAGGAAAGTTTAGCACTGAGTCAAACCAGCAATTTCATAATACTTTGAGCTCAGCCGGGGTGTCTGAATGGGGTTTAAAAGATGTGGCTGATTTAAAAGCAGCGGCTGAAAAGAACG
>CAYMPX010000227.1:0-4508 GCA_964392135.1 uncultured Methylomarinum sp. | reverse complement strand
TCAAAAACCGACCAAAATACAACGGCAAGATTAGGGCAAGAATTTCAGAGTTAAAGTTAAGACATAAGGCGGTTAATAAAATATGTCCCCATGCCTATATTACTAATGCAACGCATGCAACGAAAGACAGCAATTAGCAAAAATCAATGTCAAGGTTAGATTAAGGGTTATAAACGAGGTTATTCAGTGTAGGTAGGTGGGTGAAAGATCTTCTATCAAATGTTGCCCAGTGACAAATAAATGTAATAACTTTTGCAATAACTTTTATATTTATGGCATACAATACCTGTAAAAACATGCTTTATGATACCGGCCCTCACCATAGATTAGTTCTACAACGTCCAAGGACGTACATGAAGCCAGCGTAAATGCTGGTTTTTTTGTGTCTGTTGTTTGTGCAAGTCCATTGCAATCCAGTGTTAAATGGGGGTATATTTGGGGGTACTTATTTTAATAGCTCTATCAGATACCCCCAAAATGCTTACAGACCAGAAGATAAAAACTCTAAAGCCAAAAGAAAAACAATATAAGGTTTCTGATGAGAAAGGACTTTATTTGTTAGTTAAACCTAATGCTGGGAAATATTGGCGTTTAAAATATCGTTTTGCAGGAAAAGAGAAAAACCTGGCAATTGGTGTTTATCCTGATGTCTCACTTAAAACATGTCAGGCTAGCAAGGGATGAAGCAAAAAAGCTTATTCAGTCAAATATTGACCCTGTTCAGGACAAGCAAGAGAAAAAGCTAAAACGATTAGAATTGTCGGCTACCAACTTAAGACGGGACACCAGTAAAATAAGTATCGAGTGAGATTCTAAATTCCGTCTAAGTAGAAACCCATAGTTTCCTTAAATTCAAACATTAACGACACCACCACGTCATTCCCTGCGTTCTCTTGGAAGGGATCTACATTAACTAAAAATAGATTCCCGATAAAATACTTCGGGAATAATGTGTGAAATAAAGCAACGGAGGGGTATGGAAACTGTCCCTTCTTACAGTTGGTAGCCGAAAAACCTATGCAGCTTTTGTATTTTCTACCCTGTCACAGCCTTTGAGTTACCCAAGTGGGATGTTTGTATGGATGGGTTTAAAGAAGAAAAGATGAGTGTGAGGGATGTATTGTAGGAAGCTACAAGGTGAAAAAGAGCGAGGTCTGTTTTTTACCCTGCACCTTTCACCTTGAACCTGTTTTTATTACTTCGCTGTTGAGCGATAATATTCAATCGCTGCAGCAACACCACTTCCTGGCGTGATATCAAAACCGTTATCTAACATTGCCATTTCAACACCGGCAATGGCACCTAATAAAGACACGTCATTCATATCGCCAATGTGACCGATACGGAAAACTTTACCCGCCACTTCAGTTAAGCCTGCGCCTAAAGAAATGTTGTATTTGTTAAATGCGGTGCTGATAACATCTTTAGCATCTTTGTCTTCAGGAACCACAATGGCAGAAACAGTATCCGATTCGAAACCAGGCTGGGCGCATAGTTTTAATCCCCATGCGGCAATCGCTCTGCGTACACCTTCTGCTAAACGAGCATGTCTGGCATAGACATTTTCTATGCCTTCGTCTAATAATAGTTCTAATGATTTTTTTAGACCATGAATCATCGGTGTGACTGCTGTGTACGGTGTATAGCCTAATGCATTTTGTGCCATTTGATCTTTAAGATCTAAAAAGCAGCGAGGGAAAGTGGCTGTTTCAGTCATTTTTAAGGCTTTTTGGCTGAAAGCAAGAACCGCTAAACCCGCTGGCAACATAAAACCTTTTTGTGAGCCACTGATAGCGGCATCAATTCCCCAGTCATCCATGCGGAATTCAATGCTGGCAATAGAACTCACCCCGTCAACGAATAATAGCGCAGGGTGGCTGGCTGTATCCATTGCTTTACGAACCCCGCCGATGTCACTGGTTACGCCAGTTGATGTTTCGTTGTGTGTTGCTAAAACAGCTTTGATTTCGTGGTTAGTATCTGCTTTTAAGCGTGCTTCTAAATCATCAAGAGGAATGCCTTTACCCCATTCAACTTCATGCATTTCAACATCTAAACCAAGACGTTCTGCCATGTTCATCCATAAATGGCTAAATTGACCAAAACGATAAATTAATATTTTATCACCTGGGTTTAATGTGTTGGTTATAGCAATTTCCCAGCCTGCTGTTCCGGTTGCAGGAAAGATGAATGCCTGACCTGTTTCAGTCCTGAAAACTTTTTTCAGGTCTTCTAGCACAGGTTTTAGCAGTTTTGGGAAGATAGGTGAACGGTGATCTTCCATAGGCACATGCATGGCACTTAGAATTTCATGTGGTGTATTAGTTGGACCAGGAATAAATAAGTGATTGCGACCTGCCATTGTATGCCTCTGTATTAATAGTGAATAGATATACCCCTGCAAATAGTTAAGGCGGTTATTCCTGATAAGCTATAAAGGAGGGTAGAAAAGCCGGACATATTGCCATATTAATATAAGATCGGCAAGTGTTATCCCATTCTTTAAATAGGATTTTCAGGCATTATTTTTTAATTTTAGCTGAAAAATAAACCTGAACATGGCGTACAATCATGTACTATTTATTTTAAATGTGCTGTTTTTTGATGTTTATAAGAAAATAGATCCGCTAAATAGCCATTTGATTTTTAATTTATAGGGAAAAGAGTTCATGCAATATTTTAAATTATCATTCTTTGTCACTGCCGTCTGTATGGTGTTGGCTTTTTTATGGGCAGGGTCTTATGGCATTTTTATAGCGCTTATTTTAGGCGTATTAGAAGTCAGTTTGTCGTTTGATAATGCGGTGGTTAACGCCTCTATTTTAAAAAAAATGGATGAGGTTTGGCAGGGGTACTTTTTAACCTGGGGTATTTTAATTGCCGTGTTTGGTATGCGTTTATTATTTCCTGTGGTGATTGTTTCGGCCGCAACAGACTTGAGTTTTTTCGGTGTGGCTGATATGGCACTCAATGATACGGCAACTTATGCCGAACATTTAGCTGCCTCGCATATTCAAATCGCTGCTTTTGGTGGTATGTTTTTATTAATGGTGTTCTTTTCTTTTATGTTTGATGAGGAAAAAGAAGTACATTGGCGTGGTATAGAAGAAAAACTCGCCTCATGGGGGAAATTAGAGTCAATTGAAGTGATTATGGCACTTGGTTTATTATTACTATTGCAAGGCTGGTTGCCCGAAGGTGAGCGTTTAGAGGCTTTAGTTGCCGGTGTTTTTGGGGTAGTATTATATGTTATTGTCGATAGTCTAGCGGCTTTATTTGAGGATGAAGAAGCGGGGGAAGCAGTGAGTAACGGGGTTAAAAAATCCGGTATGATGAGCTTTTTATACCTTGAGGTGTTAGATGCTTCCTTCTCATTTGATGGTGTTATTGGTGCGTTTGCGATTACCCAGGATGTGGTCATTATTATGCTGGGACTAGCGATTGGCGCCATGTTTGTACGGAGTTTAACTGTTATGTTTGTACGCAAAGGGACATTAGATGAATATATCTTTTTAGAGCACGGTGCACATTATGCTATCGGTGTTTTAGCGATGATTATGTTAGTGAGTATGCGTATTCATGTGCCTGAAGTTATTACCGGTTTAGCGGGCGCTGCCTTAATTGCCTATTCGGTGTATTCGTCCATTCAATATAATAAACAGGTGGGTGACTAGTGGCTGATAAATACACTCAGGATGAAGCATAGGCATAAAAACAAGTTTTTTATTCCAAAGCAGGGAACCTTTACAAAGGTGTTTAATTTTTTTTAAAATAGGAAAACAAATGGCAATTTCATTACAAAAAGGTCAACGTATTAGCCTTGAAAAATCAGGGGGTGGTGCGTTACAGAAACTATGTGTCGGTGCAAATTGGGGCGCGATTGAGAAAAAAGGTCTGCTCGGTGGTAAAAAAATAGTGGCAGTTGATTTAGATCTTTCCGTGGCTTTATTTGATAGTAATAAAGGCTTGGTTGATTTGATTTATTTTGGACAGCTACAAGCTAAAAAAGGGGGTATCAAGCATTCCGGTGATGATACTGAGGGTGATATTAATGGTGATGATGGTTTAGATAATGAAGTGGTGACGATTGATTTATCTGCTGTAGATGCCAAAGCGGATCAAATGGTTTTTATTTTAAATTCATATAAAAACCAGGATTTCAAAGACATTCCTTTTGCCAGTGTACGTATCTATGAAGGCACACCTGATAGAGTGGATAATATTGTGGCAACGTATGATATTGCTAACGATGAAAAATTTTCAGGTTCAGTGGCAATGATTATGGGTAAAATGTACCGTCATAATGGCACTTGGAAATTTTCAGCAGTTGGTGATGCGACGAAAGACCGTAAATTAGAGCAGATTGTAAAATCGGTTCAGCAGCAATATTTATAACGATGTAAATCATAATGAGGATATAACGATGGCAGTATCATTAAGTAAAGGCGGCAATGTTAATTTAAGTAAAGAAGCGCCCGGTTTAGCAAAGGTGGCTTTAGGTTTAGGTT
>CAYMPX010000226.1:0-4576 GCA_964392135.1 uncultured Methylomarinum sp. | reverse complement strand
ATGAATTATTTCAATCTGTTCTATAAAAAAGGCAAGGTGTTTATGCATCTTGCAAAAACTTTTTTAGTTTAGAAAATAATTAAGAGTACTTTGTTCTAAATAAAGTGCTCGTTTTACAAACCTTTAATAGGAATACTATGGATATTCATGAGTATCAAGCGAAAGAAATTTTAGCAGGATATGGTGTTAAAATCGCTGATGGCGGATTAGCGTACAGCCCGGAAGATGCTGTACAACGTGCAAGAGAAATTGGTGGCGATGTTTGGGCGGTTAAAGCACAAATTCACTCCGGTGCACGCGGTAAAGCGGGTGGCGTTAAAATCTGTAAAACTCACGAAGAAGTAGAGGCTGCTGCTGAGTCTATGCTGGGTCGTAAATTAGTCACACATCAAACAGGTCCCGCGGGTAAAGTGTGTTTAAGACTTTATGTGGAAGCCGGTACCAATATCGCTAAAGAATTGTATTTCAGCCTTTTGGTTGATCGTGCCCATGAAAGTATCATCATGGTGGGTTCCGCTGAAGGGGGTATGGAAATTGAAGATTTAGCTGAAAATAATCCCGAAAAAATCACTAAAATTCAGATTGATCCAGCTATGGGTTTACTGGATTTTCAAGCGCGTGAAATGGCGTTTTCTTTAGGTTTAGAACCTTCTCAAATTAGCCCTGCAGTCAAAGTTATTAAAGGTTGTTACCGTGCTATGCGTGATTTAGACGCGAATATGATTGAGATCAATCCATTAGTTGTGACGGGCGGTAGTGGTAAATTAATCGTTTTAGATGCCAAAATGGGCTTTGATGATAATGCTCTGTTTCGTCGTCAAAAAATATCAGAATTACGTGATAAAACCCAGGAAGATCAGCGTGAAATGGCTGCGGCTGATCGTGGCTTGAGCTATGTGGGTCTGGATGGTGATATTGGTTGTATGATCAATGGCGCGGGCCTTGCCATGGCAACCATGGATATGATTAAACTAGCCGGTGGCGAACCGGCTAACTTTTTAGATGTGGGTGGCGGCGCTTCCGCTGAACGTACCGAAAAAGCCTTTCGTTTAGTACTCGCTGATGAAGGCGTAAAAGCCATGTTAGTGAATATCTTTGCCGGGATTAACCGTTGTGACTGGATTGCCGAAGGAGTGGTTCATGCGGTACAAAAAATTGATATGAAAATACCACTGATTGTCCGTTTGTCAGGTACCAATGTAGAAGCCGGTCGAAAAATCATTGCAGACAGTGGATTACCTATTATTACCGCAACAACATTAGCAGAAGCCGCAGAAAAAGCCGTTCAGGCACGTAATGAACAAGTTGCTAAAGAAGCAGCCGAAGGAGTAGCGTAAGTGTCTATTTTAATCAATAAAGAAACACGCATGATTGTGCAAGGATTTACTGGAAAAATCGGTACCTTTCACGCCCAGGATATGATTAATTATGGCTCAACTGTTGTGGGCGGGGTTACCCCGGGAAAAGGGGGGCAAACCCATTTAGAACGTCCTGTTTTTAATACCGTGAGAGAGGCGGTTGAACAAGAAGGCGCTGAAGCCAGTATTATTTTTGTGCCACCGGCATTCGCAGCAGATTCTATTATGGAAGCGGCTGAAGCGGGCATTAAGTACTGTGTATCGGTTACCGATGGTATTCCTACCCAGGATATGATGAAAGTTAAACAGTTTTTACGTAAATTCCCAAAAAATGAGCGTATGGTGTTAACTGGACCCAACTGTGCAGGGACTATCAGTCCAGGACAAGCCATGCTAGGCATTATGCCTGGTCATATCTATAAACAAGGCATCGTGGGTATTGTGGGACGTTCAGGTACCTTAGGTTATGAAGCCGCTGACCAAATGAAAGAATTGGGTATTGGGGTTTCAACGTCTGTGGGTATTGGTGGTGATCCTATTAACGGCAGTTCACATCGTGATATCTTTGAGATGTTTGAGCAAGATGACGAAACCAAAGTGGTGTTAATGATTGGTGAAATCGGCGGGGCTCAAGAAGTTGAAGCCGGGATTTATGCCAGTAAACAGATGAGTAAACCCGTAGTGGCATATATTGCCGGTTTAACCGCACCTAAAGGCCGTCGTATGGGTCATGCAGGCGCGATTATTTCATCTTCAGGTGAGTCAGCAGCGGAAAAAGTAGAAATGTTGCAGGATCTTGGAGTAATCATTGCTCCGACACCTTCTGCAATGGGTGAAGCGGTTGCCAAAGTATTAGCAAAGCTATAGTTTTACTTTAAATTGTAGTAAGAAAGCCGTATTCTGCTTTGGTGGAATGCGGTTTTTTTATGTCTGCAGATTATGCAGGTTTTTGATATATTCTAATGTTTAATTACTAGGAAATATTTCAATATGTTTATCTATTCATTGCCTGTTTTATTTACTTATATGCAGTTTGGAACGCCACTTGAGTTTATATTGGTGATTTTGTTTTTACTGGCAATGCTTAGGATAGTAACTACTGTTGATGAGAAGTTTAATGAAGTAGAATGGGGATCGGTCAAGGACTTAACATTATATCAATATCTATTTGATTCCTGGGATGGAATGGTCAAGTTATGGCTGGTTTTTTGGCCTTTTTTTATTATTCTTAACGTAAGCTTATTTCTGTGCGATAGTCTGGCTAAAGCAGGGATGTTTACAGTTTCCAGTTGGGATGAAATTTATTTTATACTGTTAACACCTGTTTTGTTTTGGACGACTATCGTTTGGCGTAATTCAGCCAATACCCGTTCAATATACTGGGCGATAGCAGCACGATTTATGACCTTGGCAGTGTTTTTTGAATATGCCTTAAAGTTAGCCATACGCAGAGACTATCCGCGTATTTTCTTTGAATGTCAGGATATTGCATTGGATTATGCGGCCTGTTTTTAGATTGTAGAAAGGCACTAATATAGAAAGAGTGACTAATAGGATGTGCTGACGGCAGGAAGCGCATCTTTTGTGATTGATGCGCTTCCCTCTGTCAGCATACCTAATGCAATTACCTTGAGAGATTTAATGTCTCAATCCAGGCTACGAGCGATTGCCCCAGATATGCGCATTTATCGCAGGTTTTTCGGTTTCTACCTCTTCGATAGCTGAATCTTGCGTCTCTGGCTGAACCTTGGTTTCAGCTTGTAAATCTTGTCTTGCTTTTTGTTTTTTATTGAGTTTGGGTTTTTTCTTTTTAGGGCTTTTGCGCGGTCGGGGAGGGGCTATTTCATCCACCTCAAAACCTTCCAGCTGTTCTCTTTCTAAAGCCAGACCATTATGTCTTTCTATCACTGAAAAGTGCTGGTATTCATGATGTGCAATCAACGAAATGACCAGTCCATCTTGTCCGGCGCGTCCTGTTCTGCCTATTCTATGCACGTAATCATTAGGTGAGCGTGGAAGGTCATAGTTAATCACACAAGGAAGTTGATCTATATCAATGCCCCGTGCGGCAACATCTGTGGCAATTAAAATGCGGGTTTCAGCTGATTTGAAATGTTTTAATGCTGCCATTCTTGCGGATTGTTCTTTGTTGCTGTGCATGGCAACGGCTTCGATACTGCGTTTTTCTAGTTTTTTAACTAAATTATCGCAAGTGCGTTTGGCGCTACAAAAGATTAATACTTGTTCCCAGTCATTTTCATTTAACAGATGGGCCAGTAGATCATTTTTCTGGTGATGATTAACGGTAATCACCCGTTGTTCAGTTTTTGACTCTCTATCAAACTCATCCATATTAATAATTTCAGGGTCGGTCATGACTTCCCTGATTAAATGACTAATACTTTCTGGAAAGGTGGCAGTAAACATTAAGTTCTGGCGTTTATTAGGTAATAGCTTAATGATGCGTTCAATTTCTTCCTGAAAATCACCTTTCATCAGACGATCTACTTCATCAATAACCAGGGTTTTTATTTGATTGAATTTAATAGCATTTTGCTCGACTAGATCAAGTAAACGTCCGGGTGTAGCCACTAAAACATCGGCGCCAGGGCGTAAGGCTTTCATTTGCGGATTAATTTTTACCCCGCCATAAACACATTGGCAGGTAATTGCGGGTTCTATAGGCTCTGCAAACTGTTCAAAGACACCGGCAACCTGGATGGCGAGTTCACGGGTAGGAACCAGTACCAGGATTTGTACGCAATTATTATTGACTCTTTCGCTCGCTTTAAATCGTTTAGAGCGACCTATTTGTGCATAGGTATTTTGATTACTTAAGCAGTCCAATAATGGCAAGGCAAAGGCCGCTGTTTTCCCGGATCCTGTATCGGCACGAGCAAGTACATCTTTGCCTTCTAAGATGGCGGGTATTGTTTTTCTTTGTATTTCGGTTGCTTGCTCAAACCCCATCTGTTTAATGGCGGATAAAATTTCATCAGAAAATGAGAATGATTCAAAATCTGCTTTAGGGGAATGGTTTTTCATAAAATAATAACTT
This sequence comes from uncultured Methylomarinum sp., assembly GCA_964392135.1. Taxonomy (GTDB): domain Bacteria; phylum Pseudomonadota; class Gammaproteobacteria; order Methylococcales; family Methylomonadaceae; genus QPIN01. The sequence continues at coordinate 160 of CAYMPX010000226.1, read as the reverse complement.
GGAATAGGTAATGGATTATTTTAACTGAAATATGCTTGTAAGACTGTTAAAAAGGGATTTATTCATAGCCTCTTAGGAATGAGACCCCTTTAATCCTGAATTTCAGTCGCTTAAAATCAAGAAAATGGTACTAAACACCTATCAAGTGATTTCTAATTCA
>CAYMPX010000225.1:0-4598 GCA_964392135.1 uncultured Methylomarinum sp. | reverse complement strand
ATTTTAAGTAAAACAGAGCTTTTGCCCTATAACTATTTAGCCGATTATACTAACATATCAGTTCTTTTGATTATTATCTTATTGTAGAAATTATGAGCCCCACAATTATCGGCACCCTATCTATTTTCTGCTATTTAACCAGCAGTATTCTATTATTAATAGACATAATCAAAAAGAAAGATCACCCCTATGCTATCGCCCTGGGTTGGGTAGCCGCACTGACTCATAGTAGTGCTATTGCCATGATCGCCCTGGAAGAAAACGCACTCAATTTTGGCTTTTTTAATATCGCTTCAATTATTTCTGCGCTCATTGCCCTATTATTGCTATTAGAAAATCTTGACAAGCCCATCGAAAAATTAGGCATTGTCATCTTTCCTACCGCTGCCCTGATGCTTACTTTAAGCATTAACTTCCCCGGCAAAGAACACGTGCTACCAGTCTATAGCTGGCAAATGAACATCCACATCCTTAGCTCAATCATCGCCTTCAGCTTATTAAACATTGCCGCCTTACAGGCGATTTTTTTGGCCATACAGGAACAACAGTTAAGACGACACCCGCCCCGCAAACTCATCCAGTCCCTGCCGCCATTACAAACCATGGAAACCCTGTTATTCCAGATGATAGGCACAGGGGTCATCCTTCTGACGGTGTCGTTAATCAGTGGATTTTTCTTTATTGATGACTTGTTTTCTCAGCACCTGGTACACAAAACCATACTTTCCATACTGGCATGGCTGATTTTTTCCGCTTTACTTTTTGGTCGCATCCGCTATGGATGGCGAGGACAAACGGCCATTCAATGGACATTGATTGGCTTTACACTACTGCTACTGGCTTATTTTGGCAGCAAGATGGTATTGGAGCTGATTTTAAACCGGGCATAAAACCAGCACTTACGACCAGCGAATATCATATTGCTGCATCCACAGCGCTATATTACACACCGACCATAGTACCTGAGCGGAGGCGGGGGTATCCGATGCGCTTAAATGGGCATTTAATTGCTGACTGCTCAAGCCTTCAAGTAACTCGGGCGCATCATAAATCACTTGCCTTGCATAAGCCTTCCAGATTGAGGAAAACCAATGCATAAAAGGCACGGGGAAACTCATCTTAGGTCGCTGATAAATCTGTTGAGGCACCTGACCTTTAAACGCATTACGCAATAAACGCTTGGTTTCAAACAAATCCAGTTGACTTGCTGCCATGGCATTTAAGTGCATACCTTGCGCTTTTGCCTGCGCATTACGCCAATCCATTTTAAAAGAATCCGGCAGGGTAAATAAATACGCCGCTAAACGGTGATCGGTAAAGGGAACCCGCGCCTCAACAGAGGCAGCCATCGTGCTTGAGTCAACACGGAACAGTAAACCCTCAAGATTAATACGCGCATGGATATGCATATACTGATCAAAAGTAGAACAGCCTGATAACTGAGAAAATAACTGCTCATAATGACTAAACAAGGCATCATCCTGATCCAGCATTTGCCAGACATCGGGCGTAAACAATTGCGTTTTTGTGGCAAAAGGCATCCAGGAATTAAGTGCAAAGAAATGATCTAAAACCCCAAAAAACTCACTGCGCCCATATAAATGGACTAAAGACTGCTGTAAGTCCGTAGTGATAGATTGATCTGTCTGTGTACGATCATAATCATAGGCTGAAAAATAAGGCACAGAATAACCGCCAAAAATCTCATCAGCGCCTTCGCCAGTTAAAGCCACTTTACAATCCTGCTTCAGTAATTGCGCCAGACGATAGATACAGACTTCATTAGGCGTTGATAGCGGCAAGCCTTTAATAGCAATCAAATCCGCCCAATCAGAGGTATAATCATCAACTGATAACGACATAATGCGATTATCTAAATGATAAAAATCTGCCGCCTGCTGAACGTATTTCCATTCATTAAAGCCTGACTCATTATAGCCCACATTATAACTCTTACACGGAGCTAACTCTTTTGCTGCTAAACCACTAATAATGGCTGAGTCTATGCCACCGCTCAAAAAACAACCGACTTCAACATCACTAATCAACTGCTGCTGAACAGACGCTTCAACCGCTTGCTTAACTGTCTGCATCGCCTCATCAAAAGCAACGGGCACTTTATCCGTTTCTTTAACGACAGGATATTGCCAGTAACGCTGTACAGAATAAGGTTGCTCAGGAGAAATCGTTAAAAATTCACCCGGTTGCAGACAAAAAACATTTTCAATCAGCGACAAATGTCCTAAAGAACTACGTACCGTGGAAAAATAGTGGGAGAGTACCTCTTTACAAATGACGCGCTTAAGCGTTGGAACCTGTAACATAGCAGCCATACTTGAAGCAAAAATCAAACCGCTATGATCGGGATAATAAAATAAAGGTTTAACGCCCAAACGATCGCGCGCTAAAAATAATCTGTTTTGCCTGGGATCATAAACCGCAAAAGCAAACATCCCTTCCAGATATTCCAAACAAGAAAGCCCCCATTGCAGATATGCTTTCAATACTACTTCAGTATCCGAATGCGTAACAAACAAATGCCCAAGTGCCTGTAATGTTTTTTTAAGTTGAGGAAAATTATAAATTTCGCCGTTATAGCTTAAAACACAGCCCGTTTCCAGATCCTGCCAGGGTTGCGTTGCATGTTCAATATCAATAACAGCTAAACGTCGATGTCCCAATAACGCCAGATCATTACGCCACAGACCCTGAGCATCAGGTCCTCTTTGGCGCATAACCTCAAGCATACTTTCTAAAGCGTGGAACTGTTTGTCAGCCGAGGTTTGGGTGATATTAAAAAAACCGGCAATACCACACATAATTACCTGCTTTTTACTGGCAAAAAGTAAATCCTGTTAATAACCATTATATGCTTTAACAGCCCTACGCCCTTTATTAAACCCATTTAATTTAAGTTTAATCATATTTTGACGATTTTTCATTAACTGCATAATTTCCTCATTAACACCCAGCAACTGTCTGATTTGCTGCTTAGACAAATCATGCGCTTCAAAACAATGCCGAACCGCTAGACCCCACTCCACCTCAAGATCTTCGCATTCATCCCACAATTCGTCATTGGCAAGCTCTAACATCTGCTTCCCGATAACGACACATTGATCCCAGGTATAAATACTCATAAGCAAGCAACTAGCCTCCAATCACATCCCAGGCAGACTTAATATCCAAAATCAAACCAGAAACTTCATCCAAAATAACCTTATCATTATTAAGATTAGCTTCTAATAAACGACGCTCAATATATTCATAGAGGTTGCTTAGGTTAACCGATATTTCCCCGCCCTTTTCCATATCCAGTGTGCCACGCATATATTGGATAATACTAATCGTCTCACCAATGGCTTTACCTTTACCCCCAATATCTTTCGCATCCATCAAACCTTTTGATCGGGCTATTCTTTCCAGCATCCCTTGATAAAGTAACTGAACCAAACGATGCGGACTGGCTGTATTAACATCAGCATCAATACGCACGCTCTGATACTGTTTTAAACCTCTTGCCGCATGAAGCATTACCGCTCTCCTTTAAAACTATTATTAATTAGAGATAATCAGACCGATTACAGACCCGCTAACTGCTGAGTAAGGAAAGCACCCGTTGACTGCATTTTACTTATTAAGCTATCTAATTTAGAAAACTGATTACGAAAACGTAGCTCTATCACATTCAAACGATCCGTTAAGGCGCTACGCTGATCAGTAAGCGAACTGACCTTTTTATTTAACGCAGCAGTTGATGAACTTAATAACCCATCAAATGATAAGAACTGCCCCGTTAAATTATACAACTGATCAGCCACCCCGCGTGAAAAAACCAGATCGCCACGACTCCCTATAGTGCCACCGGTGATATTAATTTTTAACCCTTTAGAACCACCATCCGAAGAAGTTAGCGATTGACCTACGCCTGTTGCTGCCTGTCCATTAATGGTACCTGCCACATCAACGCCATCCGTACCTGTTGCAACAGATAAACCCAATGTCGCCGCAGTATTTGTATCGGCGCTTGTTAGCTCAACTTTAGAAGAACTGCCATAAGAATTTGAAGTAATTTCAAAATGGTCGGTATTAAAGGTAACGGCAACTGAAGCACCAGCACCTTGCAAACTCGAATCGCCATTAATCCGACTTTGTATTTCCACGGCTAAATCATCATAGCTGGCATAGGTCTTCTGAGTTAATTGAATCGCCGCAGACTGCGTGCCATTAATTTTAAAGGCTAAAGAATTATTACTGGCATCAATCACTAAACTACTTGCCACACCGCCAGTCATCGCGCCCTGCGTTGCCACCTGACTAATATTCACGGCATAAGAACCTGCCTGTGTCGCCTTTTTATACCCTGCGATTTCAACCAATGAATCCGCAGGCGTTCCCACAACCCCGAATATTTTTCCAACCGAGGCTGAATCCGCACTTAATGCGGCGGCTAATTTACCCTCATCCAAAGAAAGCCGTCCATCACGTTCCGTTTTTATACCGATACTGGATAGCGAGTTATAACTACTATTAATGCCGGCAACAGGGCTACTCAGAATATTTCGCACCTGACTACTCACAGAACGTAAGGTGCTATC
>CAYMPX010000224.1:0-4601 GCA_964392135.1 uncultured Methylomarinum sp. | reverse complement strand
GTCATTTTTTCTATGCTGCTATTGCTATTTATTCGACACCTTACTATTAGCAAGCCTTTAAACCGGCTTATTCGATTTACTGAAGACATTGGTAAAGGTGATTTTTCTGCGACAAACCCTTTACAAGGGAAAGGCGAGTTAATGTTGCTTGGACAAACATTAGAGCGTACTAGCCAGCTACTTGAACAACGCGAACAAAATCTTGCAATTACCTTAAATAGCATTGGTGATGCCGTTATCACAACCGATATTGAAGGCTGTGTTACCCGCATGAACCCGGTAGCCGAACAGCTCACAGGCTGGCTGTTCACAGAAGCAAAGGGATTGTCCTTAAAAACTATCTTTCCTATTATTGATGTTTCCACTCGTAAGCCCATTGCGAACCCGGTAGACCAGGTTATTACCACAGATAAAACGGTTCATCTCAGTAATCACACGACCTTGATCGCCAAAGATGGTGCAGAATATCAAATTTCTGATTCTGCGGCACCCATACACGATACGCGTAACAACATTATGGGAGTAGTTCTGGTTTTTAATGATGTAACGGAGAAATATCGTATCCGCGAACAACTCAATCGTAGTATGCAACGTTTAGCACTGCATTGGCAAGACACCCCTTTAGGTATAATCGAGTGGAATACAGGGTTTGAATTTCTTGACTTAAATCCGGCAGCAGAACAAATATTTGGCTTCAGTAAAGCAGAAATTCAAGGTCAACATATTACTAAAAACATACTGCCTGACAGTGCCAGAGAAGCTGTTGATAAAGTATGTGCCGATTTATTAAGCAATACGGGCGGAAGACGAAGTCTTAATGAAAATATAACTAAAGATGGACGTACCATTCTCTGTGAATGGTATAACACGCCGCTGATTAATGAGGAAGGTAAGGTCATAGGCGTTTCATCTCTGGTAATGGATATTACCGAACAAGACCGTCTAAAAAAACAGGAACAACAGAATAAAGAGCAACTGCAAGATATCCTGAATAGTATGTTGACTATGGTAGCAACCCTGTTACCCGATGGCACGGTAAGCTTTATTAACACGCCGCCATTAACAATACTAGGACTTACCAAAGAAGAAGTCCTCAATACCAGGTTCTGGAATACCCCCTGGTTCTCCTACAGCAAGATAATTCAGGGAATGACCAAGAATGATTGTTTACGTGCAGCAGCAGGTGAAACGATTAGCAGAGAATTAGAAATTGCAGTATTAAATGGTCAACTATGGATTGATTTTAGCATTCACCCCGTCTTTGATAAGCAGGGAAAAGTTAAACTACTGGTAGCCGAAGGCAGAGATGCCAGTAGACGCATACTGGCTGAAGAACATGTTATTCGTAGCCAGAAAATGGATGCATTAAGTAAAATTGTTGGCGGTATTGCGCATGATTACAATAATATGCTCGGTGTGATTACAGGGTATACCGGTCTACTCAAACGGAAATGTCAGGATGTGGAAGGTACCGATCAGTTTATTAGTGAAATTATCCATGCAACTGAGCGTGGTAAAAAACTGACAAAAAAAATGCTCAACTTTTCCCGACCTGAGAGTAGTCATGCAGAGTCTTGTAATATGAATCAGGCACTCGAAAGTTTTCATGATATTTTAGCTAAATCACTGACCGCAGTTATTCAGCTTGATTATGATTTAACGGAAGAAAATTGGTTAACCTGGGTCGATGTAGGTGAGCTGGAAGATGCCATTTTGAATATGGCCATTAATGCCAAGCATGCAATGCCTGAAGGCGGTTCATTATCCATAACAACACACAATATTCAACTCGCTGAAAAAGAAGCTAATTATCTTAATTTAGCACCGAATGATTACATTAAGCTGAGTATTACAGATACCGGAACAGGGATTGATAAGGATATAAGAGATAAAATATTTGACCCTTTTTTTAGCACCAAAGGAGAAGCAGGCAATGGTCTTGGGTTAAGCCAGGTCTTTGGCTTTATGGATCGTGCAGGCGGTGCAATTAATATGTACTCCCAGGTCGGAACAGGAACACAGTTTAGTCTTTACTTTCCTCGTTATCACCTGGTTATTGATGATTTAAAAAAAAGGGGGACTGCAAATATTGAACCTCAACTCTCAGGCCATGAAACTATTTTAGTGGTCGATGATGAACCTGCATTACGCGAATTAGCCAGACAAATTTTATTAGATACAGGTTATAAAGTATTAACAGCAAGTGATGGAAAAGAAGCGCTTGATATTTTGCCCAGCCAAACCATTGACCTTGTTCTAAGTGATGTTATTATGCCTAATATGGATGGCTATCAATTGGCTCAGAAGCTATTAGAATACTATCCTAAAATCAAAATTCAATTGACCAGTGGCTTTAGCGATAACCGCCATAACATTTTAAAAGACTCTGGGTTAAAGGATAATATGTTGTACAAACCTTATGATAGTCATGAATTACTAACGCGTATTCGTTTTTTATTGGATGGCTTTATCCTGCCAAAAAGTGAGCAATAATGGCTAATAGTTTAGAAAAAGATAGCCATTGGCAGTGGACTGAAGATTTAAGTGTCGGTGTTAGTGAGATCGATGCCGATCATAAAATAATGTTTCAGCTGTTTAATGAAGCGTATTTACTCAGTAAAAAAGAACCGGACAGCACAAATTTATACCGCCTGGTATCTGAACTTGTGGATTATACAGAGTCGCACTTTAAACGAGAAGAAGCCGTCATGGCTGCTTCAGCCTACCCTTATTGTGAAAATCATTTCGCCATTCACAGACAGCTCATTAAGCAAATTAAACAACAGTTTTATCAGGTGGAAGCAGGACAAAAATCATCGGCTGCTTTTGTTATTTTTTTAAAGAATTGGTTTATTGAACATATTGAGGGGATTGACCAACGAATATCCTCCTATATCGCAGGCTATGAAGAAAGTATTGCAGCAGCCATTCAAAAAGTCGGGCCATTGACAATATCAAATCGCAGTATTATTTATCTTGTTGATGACGATCAGAGTTATCTTGAACTCATGCAAGCCATGACGGATGCTGCTGGCTTTAACAGCGTCCCCTTTTCTTCAGGAGCAGCGTTTTTATTAGCCCCCATTACCAATAATGACCTTGTGGTACTGGATTTAAATATGCCAGGAAAAGATGGCATTGAAGTCATGCGTGATTTGGCTGATAAATGCTTGAGTCCTACCTTTATTCTGATTAGTGGTTTTGATGAGCGTGTGCTGCACTCGGCAAAACAGCTTGCAGAATCAAAACAGTTACGTGTCGCAAAAATTCTCAGTAAACCAATAGATACTGAAGCCTTTATTGATGTACTGACGGAAGTGCACAAGCAATGTGATGTACCCCCTACTTTAAAACAAACCCCAGACATTCAAGTTATTAAACCTGATGATGCGATTTCAGTTGATGAATTAAAACAAGCAATAAAAAAACAACAACTTAGGGTGTATTTTCAACCACAAGTCCGTTTTGATGATGGCAAGTTATCTGGAGCAGAGGCTTTAGTCCGTTGGCAACACCCTGTTCGTGGGCTGGTTTTTCCAGACCAGTTTATTCCTTTAGCTGAACATCACCAGATGATGGGGGCGTTGACTGAGACTGTCATTTTAGAGTCTATTAAAGCCTATAAACAATTTCAATTAACAGGGATAGACGTTAATTTATCGATAAATTTATCCGCACAAAATATTAACGACCTGGCATTGCCGGAAAAACTGGGAACACTTCTAAATATGCATGCTATAGCACCTGAAGCATTTACCTTGGAAATAACAGAGTCTGAGATACTAACCGATACCTCGGCAGCGCTGGATATTTTTAACCGATTACGAATGAAAGGTTTTTCGCTCTCTATTGATGATTTTGGTACAGGTGACTCATCATTAAAAAAGCTGTATCAATCCCCTTTTTCTGAACTTAAAATAGATCAGCATTTTGTCAGGCGGATGGAAAAAGATGATGAAGCCGTTGCTATTGCCAGAATATGTATTCTTTTAGCGAAAGAATTCAAAATGCATACCGTTGCTGAAGGCGTGGAAACGCAAGCAATATGGGATAAATTAAAAGCCCTGGGTTGTGATATTGCGCAAGGGTATTTTATTGCCAAACCTTTGCCAGTTGAGGCATTCATTGATTTTTGTCGTAAATATTAATTCCATATAAACCCCCTTCTCGTTAGAAAATCATCGTTCTCTTCAATTAAAACTTTAACAGTTTTTGCATTACAAAATTTGTTTAGTGTACATTTTCGTATCGTTGGTACTTTAAACCCCGTTATTCACGGTTGAATCAGGATAGCTAAAAGAGCGAACATACTGATTAATAAACCGATAGTCTGACTTACCTGATTTTAAATATTCATCGAATAATGTCATCACATCAGTGATAGAAACATAAGCCAATGCACCATAACCTTTTTTTACAAAAAAGACTTCATGTAAAAGTGCTATAAAATTAATGCGTTGTTGAGCTAACGTTGTCATTTTCTTTCTCCCGGTAAAAAAGGTTGAAAACATCCCTGTCTCCCTTCTTTCGCTTCTGGCTTACTACCATTATTCGATGGTGACTGAACCGGTCGTTGCTGTATTATTTTTTCCAAGGGCAAT
>CAYMPX010000223.1:0-4611 GCA_964392135.1 uncultured Methylomarinum sp. | reverse complement strand
TATTCATTCATTAGTGATGTCCTCCTTCACCATGAGAAATAGCCATAATTTTAAAATCAGCGTGTTCTAATTGCTCGGGTTTCCATTGACGGAATACCCAAATAAGTATGCCGATAATAAAGAATGCACTCGGTGGTAATAACATCAGACCGTTCGGATCGTACCAACCGCCATCTTTGGTTAATGGAAATATTTCTATACCCAATAATTTACCAGAACCAAACAGCTCTCTAAAGAATGCAACGATAATCAAAATCAAACTATAACCCGCACCATTACCAATGCCATCAATAAAACTGGCTAATGGTGGATTTTTCATTGCATAGGCTTCTGCACGCCCCATCACAATACAGTTTGTGATAATCAAACCGACAAATACCGATAACTGCTTGCTTATATCGTAAGCAAACGCTTTCAGAACTTGATCAACCACAATGACTAAAGACGCAATAATTGTCATTTGTACAATAATACGAATACTGCCTGGAATGTGGTTTCTGATTGAACTAATTGCCGCACTTGAACAGGCGGTAACCGCTGTTAAAGCAATTGCCATAATTAACGATGTCGACATTTGTGAAGTCACTGCCAATGCCGAACAGATACCTAATACCTGCAAGGTAATCGGGTTATTATTGACCAATGGTTCAGTCAATATTTTTTTTGTATCACTACTGATAACTGCACTCATGATTACCCCTCCCCTTTTGTTCTAACTTTATCTAGATAAGTCGCAAAACCTTGTTGACTCATCCAGTATTTAACAAGATTTGTAACGCCATTACTTGTTAAAGTAGCGCCCGCCAAACCATCAACACTGTATTCTGAGCCGGGTCTCGATGTATCAACTACGCCTTTAATCAGTGCTAATTGAACTTCACCTGACTCAGAATAAACTTTTTTACCATTCCACAAAGCACGCCAATCAGGGTTAACAACTTCCCCCCCTAACCCGGGTGTTTCTGCCTGGTCGTAAAAGTTAATACTTTTTACCGTTTGACCGTCCGCGTCTAATGCCAGGAAACCATACATTGTTGACCATAATCCATAACCATGCACAGGCAAGATAATAGATTCAATGGCATCACCACTTTTAACCAGATACACTTTAGCAATTTTAGCTTTACGCTTAATGCTCGCTATATCATCAACTCTCGCAATCAATATATTTTGAGCAGGATCTTTAGCCGCTTTACGTTGATCGTATGCAACAGCATCCATGTCTTCAACATAGTTACCTGTTGCTATATCAACCAGCTTCTCTTCAATCTGCTCAGCAAATGCCTGATGAATATCGGTACTCTCTTCTAACAAGCCAGCAACATCAAGAATATTCTTCTTCATATCCATGGCTTTGTTTTCTTGTTGCAACGGTCTTAACGCAACCGCCGCCAATGAAACCAAAATTGCACAAACAAAACACAGCGACAGCGCAACTGCAATGGTTTTTTCCAAGCTATCATTACCGAGTGCTAAAACTTTCTTTTTATAAGCATCAAACTTTTGGTAATGCTCACAGTTATCTAACCGTTGTTTTAAATTTCCATTAGACATGACGTTTCATCCTTCTCTTAATATTTGCCTGAACGACAAAATAATCAATAACAGGGGCAAACATATTGGCGAATAAAATCGACAGCATCATTCCTTCAGGGAAAGCGGGATTTACCACACGAACAAGAACAACCATCACACCAATCAATGCACCATAAATCCAGCGACCGGTATTCGTCATTGAACCACTCACCGGGTCAGTCGTCATATAAACCATACCAAAAGCAAAACCACCCAGGGTTAAATGCCAATAGAAAGGCAATGCAAACATCGGATTCGTATCACTGCCAATCATATTGAACATAACAGATGTTGCAATCATACCCATCAATACACCCGCCATAATTCTGTATGAAGCAATACGGGTATAAAGTAAGAAAGCCGCACCAATCAGAATAGCCAAAGTTGAAGTTTCACCGATTGAACCCGGCATAAACCCCAAGAATGATTGAAACCAGCTATAACCCGCTTGATGCACAGCATCAAGACCCCCTTGAGCCGCAAGACCTAAAGGTGTTGCCATAGTGTATCCATCAACCCCCACCCAAGCCATATCACCTGAAATAGCCGCTGGATAGGCAAAGAAAAGGAATGCACGTCCTGTTAACGCAGGATTTAAGAAGTTCTTACCTGTGCCACCAAAGACTTCTTTACCGATAACAATACCGAAAGAAATCCCCAGAGCAACCTGCCATAAAGGAATATCAGGCGGTAGAATCAAAGCGTATAACATGGAAGAAACCAGGAAACCTTCGTTTACTTCATGTCCACGTACCGTAGCAAATAATACTTCCCAAACACCACCTACTGCTAAAGTAACAAGGTATATAGGCAGGAAGAATAACGCGCCATAAACCATATTAGACAGAGGATTCATTGGGTTATAACCAAACAAGGCCATAGGAATACTGCGCCAGCTAGTCGCTTCCTCCAAGCCCATTGCTTCCATCGCTAAATTAGCCTGGTAACCCGTGTTATACATGGCCATCAAGACACAAAACAATGTTGCAATTACCACAAATGTCATAGTACGTTTCAGGTCATTACCATCACGAACATGCGTGGTTCCGCGTGTTACATCAGCCGGAGTATAAATAAAAGTATCGACCATCTCATACAGACCATAATACTTTTCTAATTTACCGCCTTTCGTAAAATGCGGCTCTATGCTATCTAAAATATCTCTAGCCGACATTATCCTTCCTTCTCAATTTTAGTTAGATTCGCTCTTAATACAGGTGCAAAATCATGCTTTCCTGGGTCAACGAAAGAAAATAAGGAAACATCTTCCTCAATTAATTCAAGACCACCCAATAACTGTGCCTGATCGGTATCACCCACCACCAATGCTTTTAACAAAGGTGTGGCTAATATATCCAGAGGCATCACTGTTTCATATACGCCAACTGGAACAATGGCTCTGTTACTACCATTTTTATCTGTGGTTAATGGAAACAAGCGATTATCTTTACGATCTTTGCTTGATGTATAAACATTCATTGCTGAATATTTATCTTTTCCCGCAACAATCCAGCCAAACAGCTCACGCTCTCTGCCTTCTCTAAGCACCGAAACTTGATTGCTATAACACCCCAGATAAGCAAAACTTTCAGCCGCTTCGTGACCATAAAGAACAGAACCCGAAATCACTCTGTTTTCAACCTCTTCTAATTCACCCGCCACCAGATCATTGGTATTTGCACCTAAACGCGTACGGACTAAACGCGGTTTTTTAACAGTCGGCCCTGCTAAAGACACCACTCTTTCCGTACTGATTTTACCCGTGGTAAATAATGCACCAATCGCAATAACAGCCTGGTAATCAATATGCCAAACTGTTTTATCCATATATACCGGGTCGATAAAATGAATATGTGTACTGGGTAAGCCAGCGGGATGAGGCCCTGAAAATTCTGCGGCTTGTACGCCATCAACAGCCACAATTTCAGTCCCTGATGTTTTACAAAGATAGGTTTTTCCTTCGGTTAATTTAGCAACTATAGCTAAACCACAAGCAAAATCATCGGCACGCTCTTTGATAATAACGGCAGGATCAGCCGCTAAAGGACGCGTATCAATCGCAGTCACAAAAATCGAAGCCGCTGTATTATCAACGGCTGGAATTTTACCGTATGGACGGGTTAAAAAAGAAGTCCACAACCCCGAGCCTAACAAGTTTTCTTTCACTTGTTCCACTGTCAGGGTCGCTAAATCTTTTTCAGTATATGTTTTGAACGATTGTTGAGCAACGCCTTTTAACTCGATAACAACAGATTGCAAAACACGTTTTGCACCCCGGTTAATTTCTTTAACCACACCCGCACCGGGTGAAGTAAAGTTAACACCGGGATTCTGCTTATCGGAAAAAAGCACCTGACCTAATTTAACGGTATCGCCAACAGCGACCATCATCTTAGGCTTCAGCCCTACATAATCCTTCCCCAAAATGGCAACAGAGTTAATCTTGTTACCCTCTTCAATGATCTGTTCAGGGCTTCCCGTTATGGGAAGATCCAAACCTTCTTTTATATTAAACTGCATAGTGAATAAGCCTGCTCTCCAGACAAGTTGCGGCAAACATCCCCTTACTGAAGCAAGAGGCACTTTAAGATGTTAAAACTTTGCTATTACACCATAATCCTCCCTTTTTCTCAATCATTGAATTAAAAAGGACAAAGATGATAAAACCAGACATATTGCTTGCTGCGCGGCTAGATAGCCACACAAGAAATCCTGATATTTTTACCTCTAAAACCTGTAGTGTTAGCTGATGCGCAAGGATATAGCACTTGTGTAAAGAGTTCCTTTTAGCAAACCCTGTCAGCGCAGACGCTAAGGCGAAAGGTGCAGATGTTTTTCTATCGAGGTTGCAAGAAGCTCACTCTATAGCTGCAAACGCAGCTTAGGGGGAGAGTATGTTACGGTATAAAACAGAGGAAGGGCTTTGCTCATTCCTACGAATGATTATCAAAATATTATCTTTTGTAGGTTGGGCTAACGGCTCTATCGTTAACCCAACATTTTCAGGACTCATCAATGTTGGGTTGCCAAAGAGAC
>CAYMPX010000222.1:0-4615 GCA_964392135.1 uncultured Methylomarinum sp. | reverse complement strand
CTTTGGCTGCATTTATGTTTGATACCGAAGAAGCGATGGTTCGCATTGATATGTCAGAGTTTATGGAAAAACATTCCGTTGCTCGCTTAATTGGCGCCCCCCCTGGCTATGTCGGTTATGAAGAAGGCGGTTATTTAACAGAGGCAGTACGAAGAAAACCTTATTCGGTTATTTTATTGGATGAGATAGAAAAAGCACATGCGGATGTCTTTAATGTGTTATTACAAGTCCTGGATGACGGACGTTTAACCGATGGTCAAGGGCGAACCGTTGATTTTAGAAATACTGTCATTGTTATGACCTCAAATTTAGGTTCGGATCGAATTCAGGAATTAGCGGGTGATGACAATTATGAGGCAATGAAAGCGGCTGTTATGGAAATTGTCTCCATGCAATTTAGACCTGAATTTATCAATAGAATAGACGAGTCGGTGGTATTTCATCCATTAGGCAAGGAACAAATCAGGGCGATTGCCAAAAACCAGATTGCATATCTTAAAGCGCGCTTATTGGAGAAAGAAATTGGCTTTGAAATTAGTGAACAGGCATTAGACTTATTAGGTGAAGCGGGTTTTGACCCTGTTTATGGAGCAAGACCACTTAAAAGAGTAATCCAGAATAAATTGGAAAATCCATTGGCAAATGAAATATTAGCAGGACATTTTGCTGCAGGCGATGTGATTAAAATTGATATAAAAGATGAACGATTATCTATTGCCAAGTAAAATCCAATAATGCCATTATAATTTATATGTTTTTTATTGTTTTGTGCCAGTTTTTACCAGAAAAAGCGGCATATACTTTGTACTGTCAGATATGCAGTTTTCTGGCGAAAAAACCTACCAATAAAAAACCGAAAATATGGCTGAGCGAAGTACAGTAGATAATCCATTAAATTATTAGAGGAGTTTCATAAGATGGAAGCAGGTAAGTATTTGTCGGTTTTTTCACCGGCGACTGAAGAACAAAGAAAAGCAAATTTTGAAGATTACTGGGAATTCACTCAGCAGCATGGCGGAGAACTTTTTGAAAATGATAAAGACCTTGCTAAAAAACGGACCAGGTTGAAACATTTTCAGGATAATCCCGTCTCATTGCGTACACCCTTGGCAGATCCTGATGCATTCTATCGTAACTATGTAGAAGTAAAAGACGATATTGAATCATTAGATAAAATGACCTTAATGCTGACAGGTATCTATAAATTTGCTCGCCATGAGTGGGTGGGTATTAAAGGCGCCTGGGATTCAGTGCCTGATATGGCAAATTCACACACCATAGAAGACAAGATTAGTCGTGTACATCTGGCGGAAGAATTTTGTCATGTACGTTTATTTGATGAAATGTTAAAGACCTGTGGATTAGATAAAGTTGAATGGGTGCCTCTAGGCCCTATTAAAGAAAAGATTTATGAGCAATTCCCAAAATTCCCTGGTTTTTTAATGGATACGCCGGCATTCGTTACTGAATTAATGGGGGTTACTTTTTACTGCCATTTATATCATCTATTTGATGAAGTATTGGCAGATGAACCAGAGGTCAGAGACCGTCTAAAAGAATTATTAGATGAGATTACCATTGATGAAGTTGCGCATGTAGGGCAAAGAAGAAATTTTATTGGACCTATCGGCATGAAAGTTTCAAAAGCATTGGTGAGTCCTTTTTACACTCTATTCTTTAATGACATCCCTGAAGTTGGCAAGTTATTTGATGTGAAACAAATGATTGCTGATGGTTTGGCGTTTGATTTTAATGAATTACCGGAACATATGATTGAGCGCAGCTGGATTCCGTCTTACTGTAACGCCAGCGCTTAGAAACACGAAATAAGTTTTTTATTATAGAGCGGGCTTCTGCTCGCTCTATACCTGACAAACACAAATTATTGAAATTATTTCGTAGGTATTCCTTGGGAACGCGTACGAAATAACTTGAGCAACGTCTCAAATCATTTTCAGGCTATGAACTTAAGACCGGACACCAGTAAAATAAGTATCGAGTGATATTCTAAAGTTTCTAGCCGCGATCACACCTTCTGTTATGCCATAATCAATTAAAAAGCTGGAATGAATCCTAACATGGACTTACCCTTGGTCTTCTTTTAAATTTTCAGCTATTTCCACAAGTCTGGGTGTTTTTAACCTTGCCTCTTCTGCATAATTTAACGTACGTTTCAAACGAGATAATGCACTGCGACCAAGACAATATCGCTGAGGACAATCTTTAATACCTTCGACTATGCCATTAATTAATTTTTCGTGAGGTAGTTGTTTTCCTATGAGTGATTCTTGAATAAGAATCACTTCCTCAGCAATTTCTCTGGCTAATAATTGATGTTGACGCCATAAATCCTCTACGGTGCAATTATTCACTAATCCGGCAATGTTAACCGTCAAAATATAAACCGTTTTTCGTACCAGTTCATACAACAAATCGTGTTCATTTTCTAAAATAGGGGCTGGAATATCGACTGCTTGTAATGCATTAGAGATTATTGAAGCATTAGGTCCAAAACTGGGTGATTGAAGAATATTCGTTAATTCCAACGCCTTTTTCTTTTCAAACCAGACCACAGTGACTGTTGGGGTTTCTATATGATGAGCATGCCAATCTCGAGGCAACAACTCATTTTGCACTAATCCGATGTTATCACACCAGGCTTTTGGTAACTGCTCCAACAGTGAATAAAGTTCATTTTCCTGTACCGTTACTAAAACCAATTGCGGTGATGGAATTTGCCGACATTCCTGAGCTAAATCCATACCTCGTATAATGGGATAGACAGGATGTCCACAGCGAAGAAACCCACGCGCAAACACACTGGCTAATTCCCCGATACCGATAATAACAACAGGTTCTTTCATACGTTTAGCTTTTGAATTTTTTATTATTACAATTCTCTCGTTCCCACGGTCGCCGAATGTTCCTGACAACAACGACCGTGGGAACGAGGAATAATATGGTTTTGTAAATGTTTGAGAGGTTCTATAAAACACTGCCGAGTACTTTGATAAAAACACTTTGGAAGATCCGACTCATTTACCAAAGTTCCACATCCTCATGAGAAGAGTTCAAATCAACATTCTCTTTTTTTAACCTGGATTTAGTCCTTTTTTGAACACTCCACGATGACTTATTCACAATAAATTTTTCCAGTTTTTGTTTTAATGAGTGACTTAAAGCGATTAAATCATCACAGGAAACTGTATGAATTTTTGAATTATCTAACGAATCCAGGTTTAACTCATTTAAACCACCCGATGCGTTTTGAGTTTTTTCGATAGACATGGTTTGTCCATCAATTGAAACTCTGATGTTATCAACCACTTTATCAATGCATAAAACTGATGCCTGAATCTCATCAAGTTGCTCTGCTGCCTCTTTAGACTTAGTCATGGAGTCAGTCATAGTTATTTGACTTTGTGACATTGTACCAACGACCGTAGCAGTATTTTGTTGCATTTGTTCGATTATTGTTTGAACTTCAATGGTTGATTCACGTGTACGTTCAGATAATGATCTAACTTCATCTGCAACAACCGCAAAACCGCGTCCATGTTCGCCTGCTCTTGCAGCTTCAATAGCTGCATTAAGCGCTAATAAGTTGGTTTGATCCGCAATATTCGTTATTACCCCAATCACCTGTCCTATATGCTCACTACTTTTGAACAAGGCTTCTATTTGCAGTGAAGTATTGCTAAGTTGTTCTGATAGAGATTCAATACTTTTTACAGTTTCAACCATAACTTTTTGGCTATGACCAACACACTCCACACTTTTCTGTGTAGAGACAGTGATTTCATTCGTATGCTTGTTTACCAAAATATTTGATTGATAAAGCTCATTCACTGCATCAACCACAACTTTACTAAATTCTACCTGCATTCCTGATTTTTGTGTTATTGAGCTATAGGTGTCTTTCAGCTCTTCAGACATTGGAATTAAACGTGCTACAGAGTCCATAGCCTCAGTAATTACATTTTCACTTTTAGAAAAAACAGCATTAATACCTGCCCATAGACTTTCAAACCTATCGTTATTATTAACGGAAAGACGAGATGCTAAATTAACCTGGTCTGATTGAATTATTTTTTTTAAATAATTATCCCCAATGCGTAGTTGCTTATTAAAAAAATGTTGTGCTAAAAAACAGGTCACTGCGACAATCAATAAATCTTGGAAAAATAAGATGTATAACTCTGATATTCCGTAAATAACTTGCGTATCAATAGTGAATAGCCAACTTTGCAATCCAATTCCAGCGGGAACCACAATTGCAGAAAATAGTAAATTATTAAGCGTAAAAGAACTTTGCATTATCGAGTTATTCATTGATGTTTTTATATAAAGTTTTTAAAATCGGGCTAGCTATTCAGCACGGAATAAAACTCAGAGCTAGCCGTGCCGTACTCTTCTATCATTTAGTTAATGTCAGAACAACACAAAATATACGAGCAACCAGCAAAGCGATTATCACTGAAATTACTCACGCTGACAAACAAAGCATTCGCCAGGTTGCTTCCTTGTTAAACGATATAAAAGCAGTATTCATTGTCACCTACAAGCAAAAGACAAGCACAATCAACATTCTCTCGTTCCCATCGTCCTCGGTGGG
>CAYMPX010000221.1:0-4645 GCA_964392135.1 uncultured Methylomarinum sp. | reverse complement strand
CTATTGTTTTCTGCTTGTCTCTCTTTCGATATCCATGACTTCTTGTTAGGCGCTGAGTCCTTCCTGCCCTCTGACTAAAGGCCAAGCGTTACCTAAGCCAGACAGGATTACAAAATCTAGAGGTTCAGAGTCGCTGCTGTTTTTTAAAAGTGAATCGGCTATATATTTAGCCACTTTTTCTTGGCTTAGTGGTCCTGCTAACGTTTTTCGCAATGCATCCGTTCCGACTTCCTTTTCTCTCTTAAAGGTTCGCTCTAACAGCTTACGTGATTCCAACATATCAATCAGGATCTGAAAAATATTGATATGTTCAAAATTATGATCGTGTTTATTCAGTTTATTGATCAGGTGTTCTAGATTTTCACGAACGGTTAATTCATGTTGCGCGGGGTAATCAAAGATCCAGAAACCGACTTCGTTTCCTAAGCCATCATTTTTTAAAAACTTCGGATTTTCAATTCGCTCTAAAACTAAATCCAGGCGTGCTTGTAGGGCTTTCTCTGTTTGTTGAGACATTATTGAGTGTACTCCATGATTTCTATTAACTCCTGTTTGTTTATCTTAATCAATAATTCTTTAACTTCAGGTAGCAAGTAAACGGCTTGAATTTGGCGTTGCCGAGTTGATTTTAAATAGCCTGTATCCACCAAAGCTTTTATGACATTGCTACCCATTTTTTTTAATGTCGATTCTGAATAAGATGCTAATTCTGGAATGACTTTCGTTCGATCATCAATAAAGTTGATCCAAGCATCGTTGGGGATATTTGGCTTATAAGTACGGCGTGCTTCAAGCAAACATTCTCTTATAAAATCAGCAATAACAGGTGATTGGACAATAAATGCTGCCATTAACAGTTGAATATACGCTCGTTCAGAAACATCTCGTAATAATTGGATAAAAGGCTCCCCCATCGCTTCCAGTCGCTTGCGAATCACATTGGCGAAACGAAGGGCTGTTTGAGATGATTTTTTCTGTAATACATTTTCATCAACAATAAGCTGCTTCCATTCTTTTTCAGACAGTTTTTTGAGCTGTATTTTTGCAATTATTCGGCTTTCAGTGATTAATAGCCCTCCACCATTTAGATCACCTAGATATTTTTTTACGTTCATTACAATGTAACTATGACTTATATAGTACGCATTGTCCCATATTTTAAATCACGATGATGATTGAAATCCTATGTCTATTAACCAGATTTCTGATGATAGTTATTTTTGACCCCATTATAAAGGGTGCAATAGTACAAATTAAACCAATAGGTTAATAATTAGCTCATACAAAGGTTTGATTACATAGCGTATAATGCTCTGATCATTGGTCTTAAGTTCAGTATGAGGAATTATGAGTATTAAATTATCTAATCGAGTTAACGCTGTAAAACCATCACCTACCCTGGCCATTACAGCCAGAGCAGCTGAAATGAGAGCGGCTGGTAAAGATATTATTGGATTAGGCGCGGGTGAACCTGATTTTGATACACCTGAACCTATTAAATCGGCTGCAATTAAGGCGATTAATGACGGTTTTACGAAATATACCGCAGTTGACGGCATTGTTGAGTTAAAACAAGCCATTATCACTAAATTTAAAAATGACAATAACTTTGATTATCAACTCAATCAGATTTTAGTCTCTTGTGGTGGTAAACAAAGTTTCTTTAACCTTGCTCAGGCTTTAATCAATCCGGGTGATGAAGTCATTATCCCAGCACCTTATTGGGTTTCTTATCCTGATATGGTTTTATTGGCAGATGGTGTCCCTGTTATTGTTGAAACCACACAAGACCAGCAGTTTAAAATAACAGCAGATCAATTACGCGCAGCAATAACTGATAAAACACGTTTGTTTGTGATTAACAGCCCATCTAATCCAACCGGCGTTGCTTATTCTGCTGAAGAACTTAACGCATTAGGCGAAGTGCTTAAAGATTACCCAAATATTATTATTGCCACGGATGATATGTACGAGCATATTCTTTGGCAAAAAGGCAGCTTTGTAAACATTCTTAATGTCTGCCCTGACCTCTATGATCGCACCATGGTGTTAAATGGTGTTTCAAAAGCGTATTCCATGACGGGATGGCGTATTGGTTATGCAGCAGGACCTGTTAGCCTGATTGCTGCGATGCGTAAAATCCAGTCTCAAAGCACATCTAACCCGACCTCTATTTCTCAAATTGCTGCGGTAGAAGCCATTTCGGGTGATCAAAGCTGTATTGACACGATGCTGGTTGAGTTTAAGAAACGTCATGATTTTGTGGTTAAAGAACTTAACACGATGGAAGGCATCGACTGTATTAGCAGTGACGGTACATTTTATGTATTCCCTAATGTAGCAAAGCTAATCAATAAATTAGATGGCATTGATTCTGACCTGGATTTTGCTGAATACCTGATTGAAAAAGCAGGTGTAGCATTGGTTCCAGGCTCTGCATTTGGCTGTCCCGGGCATATTAGAATTTCAATCGCCACCAGCATGGAAAACCTGGAAAATGCGTTAGAAAGAATTAAACAGGCTATTTAGTCTATACCTGAAGGTGGGGCAATGTCCCACCCTCTGTATATACTTTGCTATGCCGGTTATTGAATGTTTTTCGTATTTCCTACCTGCTTTTAACCAAATCTCCCACTTTAATTTTCCTATAATCTGAAACAATTTCCATTTTACCTATCGAAAAACGACTCTGAACATCTTGAATAGTAATAACGCCAATGACTCTATGTTCCTGCATACCCGCCATTGAATTTGTTGCATAAACGACCAGACTATCCCCCTGCTTTAATTTATCCAGTGACCCCGCTGCTATATATACCTTCTCATTTTTAACTTTGATTACTTTTGTAGAAAAAGGATAACAGGAAAATAAGCGCTCAATATCTTTACTTGCCAGCTGTATCATCTTAGACAGCTTATGCCCTGTAGGTGTCGACTTAAATCGTGCACTACCCACAGAATAACCGGAAGGAATCCAGACATCCCCAATGACTGAATCAATATAGCGATGCTGAAATAACAAAGCACCGTTCATCCCGTCATGAACATAAACATCGATGGACACCCCTCTTCTGGCAACAAAATCCCGCATTAAAGATTTTGCTTCTGCAAAAACACCCGCGCCTCTGATATATTCAGTAGACTCTACTTCCAAATCCCTGATTACACCGGATAAAACAAATTGAGCACCGTGTTCCTGAGCCAATTGAACCACAATAGAATCCTGATAAGCTGTTGGGTCTATTATTTCTGGTGCCATATCTGGACGAGAATACACAACAGTATGGGTTTCATTATGGCCAATAAAGCGACCTGTTTCCATTAAGATATTCATTATTTCTCTGGGAATACCACTGTAGAGATCCTGCGTTTCATTGGCACTTATTTGGCCAGAAACCACACCTGGAAAACCGGTCGCCACAATCCTTTTTCTATAAGGAGAATGGCACGATAATCCACCGGATAGTACCGTCAATA
Organism: uncultured Methylomarinum sp.; assembly: GCA_964392135.1. Classification (GTDB taxonomy): domain Bacteria; phylum Pseudomonadota; class Gammaproteobacteria; order Methylococcales; family Methylomonadaceae; genus QPIN01. Next base: position 1,168 of record CAYMPX010000221.1, on the reverse strand, counting down.
CTTGCAGATTATAAACATCCCCCTCAACCCATTCATCAACTACTTTGCTACTACCCAGCAATAATTCTGCTGAGATTTGACTGCCCGCTTCAACAGCGGCATTTTTTATTGCATCTGTGAATGCCTGATTTCTGGCTAATAATTTAGCACCGTTCTTAATGCTTGCCTGACCCTGGACTATAATAACCCGTTTATTATGTATCGCATCAGCATCTGATTCACTCGCAGTTGGCTTGGCACAACCTTGAATAAATAACAGGCAAGTAATCAATACACATTGAATAAAAAACTTCATTGAACTTTCGTTAGGGACGATAGCTTGAATTAATAACGAACTGTGAAATAAAGAAATAACGCAGCATGGTCTTCGTTGCCATATTGACTACCCACTCGGTATCGTATAATCCAGCATCCAATAAAATACCATCAATACCCTGTTTTTCTTTAGAAAATCCAGAGATACTTAATTGATCTCCACAACCTGCACAGGCTAAGTTAACTGTAGAGACAGGGGCTTGCTGATAACCAATCCGGGTAAAAGGAGTTTTACCATCCTCTTGCAAACATTGCGACACCCTCTCGACAGTTGACGAAATGCAGTGATAAAAACGGGGGGAGACATGCAATCTCAACAACACCTTTTGCTGATCTGCAAGATGCCGGGATTTGACAACTTTGGCTTCTCGTAAAAACAAGTCAACATAGACTCTGAAGGGCTCATCTTTAATTACTTGATCGGCAACCAACAGACCATGAGTCAACTTTTCTCTATAAAGCAAATCCGCCAGCGCTCTATAGGCTTTTATTTTAGCTGCTTGTTCTGTTGCCAAACGATTCTGTTTAGCGGTTAACCGGGGCTGATTTTGTAATTTACTATAGCCACTGGCTAACAGAACCTTTTCTACTACTTGTACACCAGACTCAGTTCTTTGAGGTGTAACAGAAGAGCATCCGGCCAGCATCATCAAGACTGCAGACAACACACTGATTAAAACTATCTTATTCATCTGCACACCCTCACTTAAATCAACATAAAATCAAACATCACAATAAAGGACACCCTTCATTTTCCAATTTACACTTTATATTGCTGCAGAATGCGCCGACGTTAGGAGGCGCATCAAACCAACCTTAGCTGATGCGCTTCGTACCTCAGCACATCCTACAA
>CAYMPX010000220.1:0-4711 GCA_964392135.1 uncultured Methylomarinum sp. | reverse complement strand
CACACAGAATGATTTGTAAGCGTTGCTGATTTGTTACCGCTTAACGATTAGAGCGAAAGAATAGCATACTGAATATCAATACCTTCGCCAATTTTGATTTAAGCTCAAAATAGCTTTTTTTCACACTATGTGAATCAACCACTTACAGACTGAAAAACGTGCCAAAATTGGTTGATTTTCATTTTGGCGAAGGTATTGGAATATGATATTTAATATAAATCAACAGGATCTACATCCAGTGACCAACGGACTTTTTTGCTTTCTTTAAGCGTGTAAATATTTGGGATTAACTGATCTAATAGCATTTGTAAGTCTTTTCGTTGCGCGTTTTGCAACAGAAGCTGGAAGTGATAGTTTGCTGCGCGTTTTGCCATCGGTGCAGAAACAGGCCCTAATATAAGGGTGTCGGTTTTGATGGTTTTAATAATCTCACACACTGCGTTTAAAAAGATCTGTGGATCATCAGGGTTTATTGCATAGGTTCTAATGAGTGCCTGAGAACTAAACGGTGGCAGTAGTGCTTGTTGTCGCTCGATTAAGGCTGATTTTGCAAAATGATTATAACCTTGTTTAAGCAATGTCGTGAGTAGGGGATGGTCTGGCTGTCGAGTCTGTAAAACCACAGTACCCGGTTTTTCTGCTCTGCCTGCACGACCACCGACTTGAATAATGAGTTGAGCTAACTTTTCTATGGCACGAAAATCAATGCTAAATAAACCACTATCAACGTCTAAAATAGCGACTAAAGTGACATTAGGGAAATGATGTCCTTTCGCCAGCATTTGTGTCCCCAGGATAATATCAACGTTACCTTGGTTAATCTGAGCGAGGTGATTTTCAAGAGCGCCTTTACGTTGGGTGGAGTCTCTATCCAGACGAACTATTTTTTTAGTTGGAAATAAGCCATGCAAGCTTTTTTCTACGCGTTCAGTCCCTAAACCGAGGGGTTTTAGTTCCCCTGTTTTACAGGCGGGGCATTGTTGTAATAAGCGTTGTTGATAACCGCAGTGATGGCAGCGTAAAACGCGTTCATGGTAATGTATGACCAGGCTGGCATCACAACGATGACAGCGGGAAATCCAGGCGCAGGTATGGCAAATAAGCACAGGTGCATAACCTCTACGATTTAAGAACAGTAAAACCTGTTCATTTTTTTCCAAGGTTTTGTGTATATGTTTTATTAACGGTTCTGAAAGTCCTTCTTGTAGTTTTTTGTTACGAATATCCAGCAATAAAAACTTAGGTTTAATTGCCACGCCCGCTCTTTCTGATAAATGTAATAACTGATAACGTCTGGATTCTGCGTTATACAGGCTTTCTAGTGACGGTGTGGCTGTGCCTAAAATAATGGGAATATTTAATAATTTTGCTCTGACAATAGCCAGGTCGCGTGCAGAAAACCGGAAACCTTCCTGTTGTTTAAAAGAGCCGTCATGTTCTTCATCTAAAATAATTAATCCGGGGGATTTTAAGGGTGTGAATAATGCGGAACGCGTACCCAAAAGAATGGCACTATGACCTTGTTGCATTTCTAGCCATGCGTTGTGTCGCTGTGTTTCTGTTAATTTGGAATGTGACAGTGATAGTGCAACGGAAAAACGTTGTTTAAAGCGGTCTTCCAATTGAGGTGTTAGAGTTATTTCAGGCAGCAATACAATGACTTGTTGACCTTGATCCAGTACTTTTTGAATAACCTGCATATAAACTTCGGTTTTACCACTGCCGGTAACCCCCTCCAGTAAGGAAACTGAGAAAGAAGCTAATTTAGAGATCAATGTATTAATTGCCTGTTGTTGTTGTTCATTGGCTGCTAAGGGGGGTTCTGTCTTGAATAAGCGGGGAGTGGGGACTTTGTTGCGTAATTCTATGCTTATAAGCTCTTTTTCCAGCAATGCTTTCATAGCAGGGCGCCAGTTTTTATCCGTTTGAGCAAGTGTTGCAGCCGATAAGCGGGTTGATGAGGATTGTAATAACTCAAATAGCTGTTTTTGTTTAGGGCTACGTTTTAATTGTTCAGGGTTTAAACATTCACCTTTAGCAGATAATACATAATGTTTTTCCTGGGGTAGTACCGCCGCTTTACCTTTACGCAATGAAACAGGGAAGGCAGCACTAAACACTTCACCTAAAGGATGGTGATAGTAACGACTTGCCCATTGCAGTAATTGAATATCGTACTCATTGAGTAGCGGCGTTTGATCCAGAACTTCAATAATTTGTTTTAAACGTGCGCCTTTAATATGACTGTTTGTGGCACTCTCAATAACAAATCCGACTTTTTGAAATTTCCCAAAAGGGACTAACACCCGACAGCCGGCAGCAATAAAGGGCGAATTAGCGGGTGCTAAATAGTCAAATAAACGATTTAAAGGAATAGCAATGGCAACTCTAATAACCTGGGGTTTTGGTGATGTTACGTTAGCCATTAATGAGGAGGGTTTTTATGAAGGTGAGCCAAGTTGTTGGTGTTGTTGAATAAAGGGAATTACCCACAGTCATTGTAGATAACGCTGTGGGCTAAAGCAGGTTAACGCACGTTAATTGCTGTTTTTATGTGGGCAGGTTTAGGGTTTTATAAATTTAAGTGTCATCCGGTCACTTTCTCCAATGGCTAAATATTTTTCTCTATCCTGATCTTTTAAACCAAGGCTAGGCGGCAGAGTCCAGACACCTTTGGGATGGAGTGTGGTATCTTTAGGATTGGCATTAATTTCTGATTTAGCGAGCAATTTAAACCCTGCACGTTCTGCTAAAGCAATCACATAGGCTTCGGTGACATAGCCGGACTTTGCTTTGGGGTCTTGTTTGCTTGTTGCCAAGGCTCGATGTTCAACAACACCGAGTATTCCCCCTGTTTTCAAGGCATGGTACATGGCTTTAAAGACCGTGTCTGAGTGTCCACTTTTCATCCAGTTATGCACATTACGAAAAGTCAGCACTCTATCTACCGAAGCCTTAGGGGCAAGTGTTAATGCATGGGGTGGCTGTAAGGTAGTGACGGTTACTTTGTCATAAAATGCAGGCTGCGCTTTAATCTTCTGGTTAAATGTTTGTAAGCTATTAGCGAAGTAAGGAATATCGCTATCAGCAGAAAAATGAGCCGTATACAGCAGACCTTTATCTTTGAGATAAGGGGCTAAAATCTCTGTATACCAGGCTTTTCCACCGGGCCATATTTCAACAACGGTGAGATTAGGTTTTAGCTCAAAAAAATCAAGGGTTTGTTTAGGGTGACGATAGACATCGCGGCTTTTATGTTGCGGAGAACGTTGACTGCCATCAATCACTTGTTGTAACGAGAGAGGCTCCGCTGCCTGAACAGATGCGGTAGTCGCTAATAATAAACCAGCCAGTAATACCTGTTTCATTTGAGTTACCTATGGGTTTGATTTTGGGATGTTCCATTGTTGCAGTAGACTGAGTGTTGCTAATGCTAAAAAGGCAACTAAAGTCCAGCCCGGAATGCTAATGCCTAAAAATGTCCATAATATATCGGCACACTCCCCCGTGCCATTAAGCATTAGTTTAAGGGTGTCCAGCAAGGGAAAGTTTTCAAAAACATATTCTAATCCAGGTCCACATTCAGGTACCTCTTCAGGTGGCAGGTTTTGTATCCAGACATGACGTGTAGATATGCCCGCACCGAATAAGGCAGTAATGAAAGCTATAATAGAATAAGCCTTTAAGCCAGATGCTTTAGGATTGTGTATGGCTGCAATAAGAAAAACCAGTCCCGTAATGAGTATGGCTATGCGTTGAGAGATACATAATGGACACGGTTCTAATTCTTCAATAAATTGAAAATAAGCACCAGTCGCTAACATTAAAAAACAACTGATAAAACCCAGTAAAAACCAGACTCTGGGGTTAAATTTTATTAAATTAAACATGCGAAACTTCTTTTTTAAAGGCTTTGATGTCCCGTGAAGGACCGAGAACGACTATTATATCGTCTGCATCCAGTTTGTGGTCTTTCTCGTCGATAGAAAAATGTAATGCTTCACCGAGTTCTTTATCAATAATACCAATTAATACTAAATTATACTGCTCTATCAGAGTAAGGTCACTGCTGTAGGTGTTTTCTAATATGCTGTTTTCAGGAATAACTATCTCTGCAACATGTAAATCATGCCTGCCAAAAACAGTATGCTCCATAATATGGGTGATCTCTGGTTTTTTTAGCAAATTGTGGATTTTTTGACCACAAATTTGATAGGGGTCAATGATTTTATTGGCACCGGCTGCAATCAGTTTTTCTGCTGATTGCGGTGCCTCAACAATGGCAATAATATCTAAATCCTTATCAATGGCGCGTGCTGAAAGGGTTAAAAATACATTGGCAGAATCTTCGGGAAGGAAACAGAAAATAATGGCTATATCCCTCCCTATGCCTATGGCTTTAAGGTTATCATCACTTCTAAAGTCGACTGATATAAGCTGAAAGCCATTTTCTTCAGCTAATAAAACAAGTGCAGGATCCGTCTCCACCACCACAATGTCGTATAAATCCTGATCGAGTCTGCTGATGGCTTCGAAAGACAACGGGTTATAACCAAATACCGCAATTTTTTTCATGATTTGATGCTCACGCCTAATTTACTCTTTTCAACTTGATCCTGAAAATGTTCAATTGAATATTCTCTGCCTAATATCACTAGCATATCTTGTGCTTGTAACTCAAAGTGGTTTTCTGGATTAAAGTAAAAATGCT
>CAYMPX010000219.1:0-4734 GCA_964392135.1 uncultured Methylomarinum sp. | reverse complement strand
AAACTAACATCACCATTTAACACTTGGTATCTATATTTCGTTACCCAAACAAAATAAATCTGTTCGCCTGAAAGGCGAAGGTTTTAACCTTATGAATGGAAAATAGTCCCCAGCATACCGCTTTGTTTACCCAGATTTTCCAAAGTATGACGATATTGCAGTTCTAAATCATCACCATCTAAGGCGGCTAATTTATTCCATGTATATTCCGCTGGCACTTTTTCTTTTTGACCGATTTGCTCACGCTCATCCGCCATTTTTAAGAAAATTAAATAGGTAATTTGTTCGACATAATCACCATAACCCACACCGTCATCACGTAAGACGTGGGCATAATTCCAGACTTTGTTTACTATTTCGGCTGAACTCACAATAACTTATTCCTCATTATTTATACCCAATTATCTAAGCGTAATGCTTCAACACGCTCAAAGTCTTTTAAATTATTAGTCACCAAGATAAGCCCTTCACTACGCGCATGTCCTGCAATATAAATATCATTAACCCCAATCGTTTTACCTTTCTTTTCCAAATTGCTTCGAATATCACCATAATGTGCCGATGCTTTACTGCTGTAATCTAAAACATCTAAGCGCGATACAAAACTTTCAACTTGACGTAAATTATGATCAGGTTGCGCACTTTTTTCGACACCATGCAATAACTCAGAAAGTGTAATACTGGAAATACACATTTGACCCGCATGTTGATTAAATGTATCTAACACCTCTAATGGACGACGCTTAATAACATAAATAACAATATTGGTATCCAACATGTATTTCAGCATTAAAATGCCTCACGGATTGATTCCGTTTGCTCTGCTCTTTCTGATAAAAAATCATCACTGACGCTATCTTCACTTAAAAAGAAACTATCCCAAGTATTTTCAATCGGGCTTAAAATCCGCTCTTTTCCCACTTTACGAATCATCACCCGCTTAACATTATCATCAAACCTTGCTTCAACAGGCAGCCGAATTGCCTGTGTTTTATTATTAACAAAAACAGAACCTTGCAACATTTTCCCTCCTTCTTATTAATGTATAAAGGTTAAGTATATACCTTAATTATATTTTCAGTCCATAGGATGTGCTGAGGAACGAAGCGCATCAATCATCAATATCAATAAAAAATTCACCTGAATGCCCCCAATCAAAAGGATAAATCCCTCTTTCCACAGAGCGATGAAAACTGGAATGCGGCCATTCATTCACTTGATGAACCACCCCATGCTTAACAGGGTTCCAATGAATATAATCAAAATGCCTATTATAATCGTCCTGATCTGTTAATAAATGCGCCCAAAATCGGCGTTGCCATATCCCACGTTCTCTACGTTTACTTCGACTATTGGAAATGCGTTCACCTTTCGGTATTCCACGCGAAAAATAGGCTTTAAGCAACCGCCAGCGTAATGGATAATCCGCATCATCTTGAGGTAATGCCCAAATACAATGTAAATGATCGGGCATAATAACCACCGCATCCATGCGATAGGGATCGCGTTTTTTAACGTACCGAAATGCTTCACGCAATAAATCAACCTGCTCCACCAATAAATGATTATTACGCCTCTGTGCCAGATTAACGGTAAAAAACCAACTAACCCCAAGCGTATAAAACCGGCGATATTGAGTCATATTACCCCACAAAAAGACTAAATAGGATGTGCTGACAATAGGAAGCGCATCTTGGGTTTGGGGAATTGATGCGCTTCGTGCCTCAGCACATCCTATCGCATTTTGTTGTGCTTCTCGCCATTCTTTGCTTAGTTCACCTGTTACAGCGGCTTTAAGAACTGATTGGCGGTATTGTTTTAAGCGTTGTTTGGCTGTGTTTAGGGCTTCTATTCCTGCGTCGATATGGGAGAAGAGTTGTTCTATTTTGGCTACTATTTGTTTTTGTTGTTCTGGTGGTGCAAGAGGAATAGGAATAAGCTTTGCCTTAGACAATGGCAATGAAGGCATATTAGCTCCATGTGCTAATTTGCCAAAATCAATAAGTTTCATCCAATAGTAAACCCATTCACTTAACACATCATTCTTAGGCTCTGCTACAGCTATATGACTTACTACAAAACTATCTTGACCAAGTATTGCCCTCTGATTTAAAAGAGTTGATGCACCACTCTTTGTAAAAAGAATACTTCCTTTTTTAAAAACTTTAAGTCCCACTGCTCCAATTTCATTTACATAATCACCGACTTTTTGGAGTCTAATTTGACCTTCAAGTTTCCCCATATCCCTAACTTGCACAAAAGGCATATTTCCATTTTCAAATTTGTAATCACCTTGTGGTGCTGGATTACCTGCACCAACAGTAGTCACATCATTGAGGGTATACCAATCCCAACCAATAGGCAGTTCATGTTTTTTTATCACATCACTCATGCGATCAAATACCCATTCAATTCCTGAATAATCCCATCCAAGTCATTACAAAATAATTCTTTGGCTTTTAGTAAACCACCATCCTGATTAAACGGTGTGTATTCAAAATCTTCTACAGTCATTTCGGCATTTTGGGCTATTTGGTCTTTAATTTTATTCAGCCATTGCAATTGCTCTGGCTTAAAGTCGATTGTTTGCTGGTTGATCCAGTTTTCAAAGCGGTTATTGACCAGTTCATTAAACGGTTCCAGTACATTGCTTAACCCTGTAGAGAATCGGATTAAACTAAATAATATTAGTTAATAATTTTTCAGGTGGTGCACCTTTTACTTTGGCTTTTTCCAGTTGTTCGTAGGCTTTCCATACCGCTATGGGCACTAGATTATACGGGGGTTGTTCAATTTCTTCTGCCAGTTTTTCTATTTGCTCGTAACTAAGGTGGCGTTGCTGATAAGGTTGGTTGTATATCAATTGGATGGCATCCAGTTCATCTTGATGATCTTTAATAAATTGTTCCCAGCTCTTAATACAACTTTCTGCTTTTTCTTGGCTGTAACCGAGTTTCTCATTTAATAATTCATCTGTTGATTCATCAATAATTTGCTCACTGTCTCGGCGTAAGGATTCTATTAATTCTCTTAGGTCAGGATTATGAAACGGTTTGACCAGTTCATCCGCTTGCGATTCAAACGCTTGTTGTATTTGTTGTTCTGTGGGGTTTTCGGTATTAAATTGGCTTTGCGCTTGTTTAACTAAGGTTTCTTCATTGGTACCGTGGATTAATTCCCCTGCAATTAATGCCAATGGTTTACCTGCCAATTGTGCTATTTGTTTGCGTTGTTGAGCATCGAGTTTTATATCTAAACGTATTAGGCGATTGCCTAAGCTACGCAAGTTGTCACCGTGTCTATCACCACGGGCAAATTGAGCGATGACATTCATCAATAACAATCAGGTCAAAGGCTTCTATGGGAATAGATGGATTATAACTGACCTGTTTAGGTTGTTTATTAAAGCTGTTGTTATCAATTTCATAGCCTGAATGTTCATCCGCTTCATCATCTAACTCTTTACCAGAGAGCTGACTATAAAGGCGTTGAATAGTGGAAATGGTGACTTTTGTTTCATCCGCAATACCTGCCGTGCCTAGAATACTGACGTTATAAAGTTTGGTAAATTTACGTCCATCTTCTGGAACGGTGTATTGCTGGAATTCTTTTAAGGCTTGTCGCCCTAAGTTTCCTCTATCCACCAAAAAAAGCACACGTTTTACTTTGCAGAATTTAGCCAGACGATAAATTTGGGTAACAGCGGTATAGGTTTAATCGTTTTTTATCTTGAATGATCCAACCCGCGTGGACAAGTTGATTGTCTATCTGTGCTCTGGCTTGCTGTTCAGGAGTTTGATTAAAGTCGAACATGGCGAAGATTTATAACGACCAAATCAGATGCTATTTAAAGTGGCAGGGATTTTGCGGCTTTTTGCAAAAGGCATGACGCTTTATATGGTCAGCTGGATTTTTTGGTTATGTTTTGTGTTAACTACTTTATGAACTTCTGCTAATAAACTTTCATAAGGTATATGTAAGTTTTTATGTAAGCACTTAATCATTTTCAAACTTAAAGGACGTTTACGGTTGAGAATTTCTGATACTCTCCCACTACTCCCGATATACTCTTCTAAATCTCGTGCTTTTAACCCTTGTTGCTCCATTCTAAATTTAATTGCATCAACTGGGTCTGGCGGTGTGATTGGGTAATGTTTATTTTCATAAGCTTCAATTAGAGTAACTAAAATCTCCATATCATCCGCTTCTTTAGTTCCAGCTTTTGCTTGAAACACTTTCTCAAGTTGACGAAAACTTTCCTGTAAATCATTTTCGTTACGAATTGGTTTAATATTCATTTACGTCCTCAACATTAATTTTATCGCATTGAGCATGTGTTCCAACAAACTTAACCCAAACAATACTTGCTTGATATTGAACTTCAACTATTAATCGGTATTTATTACCGCCAATATTAAATACAACTCTATTATTTTTACAGATACTTGCATTTGCATATTGGTTTTTTATAGCTTGAGGTGACTCCCAGTTTGCTTTTATAGCTTCTTCATACCAACTTTCTATTGGAGCTTGAGAATCACTATAAGCTGGGATTTCCCAAAACTTCTTTAACGTACTTTTAGCAATTACACGCATAACTCAATATTCTCCCTAATTGGGAGTTAGTGTAAGTAAAAATACTTTCCTCGTCAAATTTTAATTTTCAAGAAAACACCTGGTAGCTAAGAGCAAACGCCCCGAAAACGGCGCGCTGTCGCGCAGCAAACATAAGTG
>CAYMPX010000218.1:2502-4767 GCA_964392135.1 uncultured Methylomarinum sp. | reverse complement strand
CAACAAAGAACCAACAAAACTAGAAAAACAACAAAAAGCAATTAGTGAAAGTATTAAGAAAAGGAAGTTCAATCCAATGCAAATACCTGATGGTGGAAAAGGTATTTTAAAGCAAATTTGTGAAAGTGATTATTCGGATTTGTTTGATGGTGATTCTAGCTTTGATAATGCATGGAAAAAAAGCAGGTCATTATTTCGTATGGCAAACCATTCTAGTTATGCTAAACGAGGTAGATAACCTTCAAACCCAACAAACCTAAGAGTCTCCACATCGTTTCCCTACATACCTAGTCCTGATAATTGCCTCAAGTCGTAAGTAATAACAAATTACGGCGATTCATCGAAACTGAATTAAAGAGGCAACTATGCTTAATAGCAATAAACCATCAAAATTAATCCCTGTCACAAAATGGAGTGATTATCACCCTTGGCCACCTATCGGAGGTTTGAGACATCTAATATTTAATGAGAAAACAAACGGCTTTAAATCTGCATTTAAGCGAGTAGGTGGGCGTGTTTTAGTAGATGAAACTGAATTTTTCGTTTGTGTTGAAAGACAAAACGAAGGAGTTTCATCATGATTAAGTCAAAAGTTATACGTGACAACCGCCGTCATATTACACGCGCTAATTACAAAAATATTTCCGTATTACTAAGTTCTGAAAACATAACTTTACCCAAAATAGGCAGTTTACAATCAAGAGTACTCAGGAGACTGTTCCCAACAGGACGAACACTATCTCATAGAGAGTTTGATTTTATTTCTTACAGTTACCGCTTGGGTGGCTATGTGGGGTTTTTGCGTGATAAAGGCTGGACAATTGTTAACCACGATGAGACTTGTAAAACTAAAGACATTGTTCCCCGAAAGGTGCTTTTCACTAGATATGAATTATTCGCCACTTTTACACCTGAATTACAGGAGCGAATAAAACAATTTTGTGAGGCAGTTGATAAATTTGAGTCTGAGGCGGCAGCAACCACCTCAGAGAATAAAGCCGCGTAGCAAGTAGTTAACAATGAAGCTACAAGCAGATTATATCAAACGCTTATTAAATCCGTTAGATTTTTATAAGCATGAGTTACCCAAAGCAACACTTAAAAAGCATGGTTGGAATGACGGTGGTCTCTGTCCTTTTCATGTTGATAATAAAATAGGTTCATTCCGTGTAAATATTGAAACGGGTGCTTTCAAATGTTTTTCGTGCGGTGCAGCGGGTTCTGATGTTATTGCCTTCACAATGAGCTTGCATGGGATTCAATTTATAGAGTCTTTGGAGTTATTAACAAGGGATTGGGGGTTATGATGATACCAGAAACATATAAGGATAAGCCATTAGTGGCAAGCTGGACATATTGTGCTATGGATGGCACACCCTCTGGGGTTGTGGGGCGTTATCAGAACGGTACAGATAAAAAAGATATTGTGCCATTCTTTAAAGGTAATGGTTCAAATTGGCAAGCGGGTATCGACTTAAATCCACGACCATTATTTGGATTGGAAAAGCTGGCTAATCACTCAAAAGAAAAGGCTGTATTTATCGTAGAGGGAGAGAAATCAGCAGCAGCCTTACATAGTGTGGGTTGTACAACATTAACCAGTTTAGGCGGTTCTAAAGCGGCTAAAAAGTCTGACTGGACACCACTAAATAGCTATAAAATGGTTTACCTTCTGCCAGATAATGATGAGCCTGGAGAACAATATATTAAGGATGTGTATCAAGCATTATGTCAATTATCAGAACAGCCAGACATTAAAATTTTACGTTTTAATGAATTGCAAAAAGGTAGCGATATAGTGGACTGGTTGCAAGGCTGGATTGATAACTGGGATGGTTACATGGCAATTGATGAATCCTTGCATCAATCCTTACGGGAAAAACTGCAAGAAAAACTAAAAAAGGTGGAACCAATACCTGAAGAATGGAATTTAGCGGTTTTAGCTGGTTCGGGGGTAGCATGTTTTGATAATAAAAAACCAAACGAGATTAAAACTAAAACACCACCTGTTCCTATTTTAACTGACGATTTAATTCCAGAACCATTCCGGTTATGGTTGGCAGATGTAAGCCATAGAATGCAAACACCACCAGATTTTTCCACTATATCTGCTTTAGTGATAACGGGTTCCGTTATTGGTTCAGGCTGTAGCATTAAACCTAAAGCAAAAGATGACTGGGAAGTTATCCCTAATTTATGGGGTGCTTGTATCGGTCGGCCTTCGGTGGTTTTAAAAAGCCCATCAATGAAGGAACCTATGCAATT
>CAYMPX010000218.1:0-2402 GCA_964392135.1 uncultured Methylomarinum sp. | reverse complement strand
TCGGTCGGCCTTCGGTGGTTTTAAAAAGCCCATCAATGAAGGAACCTATGCAATTGCTGGAAAAGTTACAGGTTAAATATGGCGAACAATTTGAACAGGAAAAGGTGGGTGTTGAGTTTGATAGTTTAGCAACGGATGCCATGCTTAAAAGCGTTATCTATATCAGGCTATGAAAGGTAGTAATGACGGTTTAATGCAACGCTTACAGTTAGCAGTTTGGCCGGATGAACCCAAGCAATGGGAAAATGTGGACATCTATCCTGACAGAGAAGCCAAGAAAAAAGCGTATGAAATACTTGAAGTGTTAGCTGACATTGACTTTACCCAATATGGTGCAACAAAGGGTGAATATGATGAGCGGCCTTATTATCGGTTATGTGATGATGGACAAGTGGTTTTTAATGACTGGCTGGAAGCATTGCAAACAGTAAAAATCAAACAGGAAGAAAATCCGTTAATGGCTGAACACTTTGGCAAGTTTCGTTCACTTATGCCAAGTCTAGCTTTAATCTTTCATCTAATTGATATGGCTGATGGAAAACCAGCAGGTGCGGTATCAGAACAAGCGGCTTTACTGGCTGTAAAATGGTGTACCTACCTTGAAGCCCATGCAAGACGTATTTATGCCATGGGTGAAAACCCAGAATATGAAGCGGCAGTTAGATTATCAGAAAAGATTAAGAGCAATAAATTACCCAATCCATTTACTATTAAGATGGTTTATGACAAAGGCTGGTATGGGTTGAAAGACAAGCTCGAAGTACAGGCCGCTTGTGATGTTTTGATAGATGAAAATTGGCTGAGTGCGAGCAGAAAGCCAATTGAAGGCAGAGGACGACCACCTTTACCTGAATATCATATTAACCCTTTTTTTACTGAAAATGGCTAGGGTATGCACCAGCTAAAACAGCTAAATTATTTTAGCCATTTTAGCGGGTGTATAGGCAGGTACTTTTTAGCAATATTTTAAATCAAATTTACAGTGATAACCTGATAATACAGGAGATAAACAGGATGACAGAGCGCAATAAAGACGGCACTTTTAAAAAGGGTGTAAGTGGCAACATTAAAGGTAGAGAGTCTGGAAAAACAGCCAGTGTAGAATTAAGGAAAACAATAAATTTAGAATCGAACGAAATTATAAAGGTACTGGTTGAGCAGGCCAAAGCAGGTGATGTTCAAGCAGCAAAAGTATTGTTGGATAGAATAGTTCCTCCCCTAAAAAGCCAGGCATTACCCGTTAATATTCCCATTGGGGAAAGCTTACCTGAAACGGGTGGCAATGTCGTCAATGCAACAATGAGTGGGAGTATTCCACCTGATATAGGAGCGCAGTTAATTAGAGCTTTGACAGACCAATCAAAATTAGTTGAATTAGAAGAAATAACTCAGCGACTAGCAAGGCTTGAAAAACAACTGGAGGCCAGGTAATGAAACAACAGCAGGTTAATAAACTCTACAGCAAGCTAACACCGCATGAACAAGTGGCCTTGTTATTTGAAGCAGCCATTAGACACGATGAAAGTGAAGTTGATTTAATACTTGATTCAGTTGAAAGGCGAACTTACTCTGCACCACACGTAGACTTTCAACAAAGGGTAGATGGGCTTACGAATTTATCAGGGTGTTATGGAATATTTTATTGGAAAACACTGTGTCAATTAAGTGCATTACTAGCACTTTCTTTAAATGGTGCTAGTTATGATAAGGCTGCACGACTTTTTATAAACAAAATTAATTCTATGGATGTTGCATTAGAAGCCGTGTGCAAAGAATTAAATATTGATGTGGTTGCAATTAAGAAATTTGCTGAATGTAGTGATTATCAGCCAAAATTTGATGTTGATATGGAAAACCTGTTTGTTGAGCAGTACACAGAGCTTTTTTCAAAAACAGCTTATTTAGGAGTTAACAATAATGTCTACACTAAAAAACAGAATTGAAAAGCTAGAAAAATCCATACCCGTTGAAAACTTATTTGCTGATTTAACACTTGAAGAATTGCATGGGGAAATGTTTTTACTTTGTCAAAATATGCATAACAAAGGTATGGAGCCTGATTCAGAAACAGTCTTAACAAATCCTAAGTGCAGGCAGTTTTATAAAAGTGGTACGCCTTGGGTAATGGATCGTAATCATAGGCTAAGTGTTTTCTTAAAATTCAAACAAATAATTCTTAAATTAGAAATACCAAATAAAGAGCAGATAGAATCAATACTTAATCTTGGGTGGCGAGGTATTGAAATTAATTGTGATGATATTGATTGGCTTGTAGTAGAGCTTATGGATATTGATATGGGTGAAGAAAAACCATGGTTAAGCGGCTATCTTGAAAATTCAGGTCAATAAACCTACTTTTAAGATATACTAATTTTTAGACTTGCTACTAGAAGTGGTAAAGT
>CAYMPX010000217.1:0-4815 GCA_964392135.1 uncultured Methylomarinum sp. | reverse complement strand
GGTCAGCTGGATTTTTTTGTTAGCATTTTTCTTTGATTTTCAACATATTCATCAAGTAATTGCCTAATGATTTTTTGATATTGCATATGATGTGTTTCCGCAACATCTTTAAAATAAGCAAGACTATCAGAACTAAGTGAAATAGTGATTTTGGTATTTTTATTTTTTAAAGCCAATTCAGAAGGAGAGGGTAAAAAGTCTGTTACCAATTTAAACTCACCAATGGGTTCATTGCTATATTGAATTTGTTTGCTCATAAGTTTTTTTGCCTTTTCGCCAATAACCTGCACCGAAAATTCGGATACACCCAGAACGATAAGTAAAACGAACAGTTAATATTCCTGTTTTATCTTGATTTAAACCAAAACAATAATAACGGTTTTCTTCTTGACTATGAATTAAGTCTTCTGCAATTACACGCTTTTCATCCATAAACGCAAATTGAGCTTCGTTAAAAGAAACACCATGCTTTTGTTGGTTCTCAATATTTTTTACTTCATCCCATTCAAAGTTGGATTTACTCATAATTACAGAGTAACAAATATATGGCTATTTATCCATATTTTCTTTAAATGCTAACGCTAAAATAACGAGCTACAAATGATAATAGAAGAATTGTCAAAGTGGCTTTATTTTTAAAAAAGATCAGGATCAGATCCCGAATTACGAATTTTTGACAAAAATAACAAGATATTCGCAGTTCGGGACTTGACCCCGTAATTGTTATGGTACTTAAAACTCAGCAATCTATCACATCCAGCCAAGACTTTGGCGTGACTCACCCACAGGTTGATACTCAGCACCAACCCAACCGTGATAATTAGACCGATCAATTACCTGAAACAGCTTTTCAAAATCAATTGTCCCTGAACCAGGTTGACCACGCCCCGGAATATCGGCAAATTGAATATGACCTATTTTATCGGCATATTGCTTAATAAATGGAATGATGTCTTCATTCATCATTTGCATGTGATAAATATCGTATTGCATTAATAACAGTGGGTGATTGAATTGATTAACGATGTCTAACATCTGTTGACTGCTGTTGATAATAAAGCCGGGCATATCAAGGGTATTAATCGCTTCAAATACGGTTTTAATTCCCATAGCAGAAAACGTATCCAGAGCCAGTGATAGATTTTTGTTAAAGGTGTTTAAATAGTCAGTTGTTCTGGTTGCATCGGGACATAGCCCCGGTAAAACATTAATGGCTTCAGGTTGCAGGATTTCTGCATAAGTTTTGCATTGCTGTAATGCCTGAAGGAATAATGCTTGTTTTTCGGGGACAGCTGCCAGACCTTCGCCCCCTTGTAATAAATCATCGGCAGCAATATTAAATAACACCAGTTTCAACTGATTATCGGATAAAAGCTGTTGAATTTGCTCGGCGGGAAGGGCGTAAGGGAATTGAATTTCAATGGCATCAAAACCACTGTCTTTTGCGGCTTTAAAGCGGTCGATTAAATCCAGTTCGGTAAACAGTAAACTTAAATTGGCAGTGAATTTGGGCATTATTTTTTATCAAATAGCTTGATTAAGGTGGCGGGGTCTTGCTCTAAAAAACCTTGATTGCCATGTAATTGCATCAATTGTGCAGCAAGCCCTGACATAGGAATGGCATTGCCTTGCCGGGTTGATAAATCAACTGCCATATTTAAGTCTTTTAATAGCGTTTGTACGCGCCATTTTATCGGTTCAAAGGTTTCTGTTGCCATTTCGGAGCCGACAATTTGTAATGGTTTAGAGTCGGCAAAGCCACCGGCAAGCGCTTGCGGTATTTTTTCGGCATCGACACCGGATGATTGGGCTAATGCCATCATTTCAGCAATCACCATGACGTTACAACTGACTATCATTTGGTTACAAATTTTAGTGACTTGTCCGCTGCCGACATCGCCCATGTGGGTGAGTTGTTTGTATAACGGTTTTAATACGATTTTGGCTGTTGCAATATCTTCAATGCGTCCGCCTGCCATAATCGCCAGTGTGCCTTGTTCAGCGCCCGCCGTACCGCCAGAAACAGGGGCATCCACCCAGTTGATATTGCATTGCTGTTTTAATTGTGCCGCCAGTTGTTGAGTGGTTTCTGGATGGATGCTGGATAAATCAATTACTAATTTATTGCGGGAACCAGCATTGATAATCTCGGTTTGTACAATGGATTTAACCACTGCGGTGTTTGCTAAACATAAAATGATAATATCAGAGGCGTTAAGCAACTGTTTAATGGATGTGCAGGCAATGGCTCCGGCAGCGCTCACCACACTGAGTTTTTGTTTTGAACGATTCCATATATTGACGTTAAATCCTGCCTCCAACAAGCGTAAGGTCATGGGTTTACCCATCAGTCCGATGCCAATAAAGCCTAAGGTTGGTTGTTTTTTTGTCATTATGCAATGTGTTTGAATGATATGATGGAATCGTATCATTTTCAGGGGTGTAGAGTCTAAGCATGATAAGTATCAACTATAAAATCGGGCTGGTTTTTTTACTGATATTGGTAAATTGTCAGTGGGCAGTAGCGATAGAGAAAAAATCAGCCATTGCCAGCGCCCATCCTTTGGCAACGTTGGCAGGGTTTGAAGTGTTAGCACAAGGGGGCAATGCATTTGATGCCGCCGTTGCGGTGAGTGCGGCCTTAGCGGTGGTGGAACCTGCGGGTTCAGGATTGGGTGGCGGTGGTTTTTGGTTGCTACACCGTGCCAGTGACGGCTTTGAAACCATGATAGATGGTCGAGAAAAAGCCCCGTTTGCGGCAACCCAGGCTATGTATCTTGATCAGCAAGGCGCAGTGATTGAAGGCTTATCCCGAAATGGCGCGTTATCCGCAGGGATACCGGGATTACCTGCGGCTATAGTGCATTTGTCAGAAAAATATGGTCGTCTGCCTTTGGCGCAAACCTTAAAGCCCGCGATACGTTATGCTCAGCAAGGCTTTGTTATCGGGGAAAGGCATCGAAAGTTATTAGGTTTCAGGTTGTCTGCTTTACAAAATAATCCACAGGCCGCGCGTATTTTTCTTAATGCCAATCAAGTTCCGAATGAAAAATCCATTTTACAACAAACCGATTTGGCTAATACGCTGATACAATTAGCACTGTTTGGTAAACCCGGCTTTTATGCCGGAGAGGTGGCGCGGCGTTTTATTGAGAGTGTGGCTAAAGCAGGCGGCATCTGGACACAAGACGATTTAGATCATTATCAGGTGATAGAAAGGATGCCAGTAATCGGTCATTATAAAGGCATTACGATTACCAGTGCCGCATTGCCATCATCTGGCGGTATTGTGATGATTGAAGCGTTAAATATATTGTCTGCTTATCCACTGGATGCACTGGATGAAATTACCCGAAAACACCTGATTAGTGAGGCGATGCGTAGAGCCTATCATGATAGGGCGCTTTATTTAGGGGATAGCGATTTTGTTGATGTGCCTGTCAATCGCTTGATTAATCTGGATTATGCCGCAGGCTTGAGGGCATCCATTAGACTGGATAAAGCCACACCGAGTAATTTTTTAGCCGGTAATATGCTGGATAAGCCGGGGGGTAGAAATACTACGCATTTTTCTATTATAGATAAAGACGGTAATCGAGTAGCTGCAACACTGAGTATTAATTTTCCTTTTGGCTCAGGTTTTGTGGCAGCAGGGACGGGCGTACTGTTAAATGATGAAATGGATGATTTTGTCAGTAAAACAGGGGTGATGAATGGTTATGGTTTAATCGGTGGTATGGCGAATGCCATTTCTCCGGGAAAACGTATGTTATCCAGTATGTCGCCTACTTTTATTGAAGATGAAAATCGTATCGGGGTGTTAGGTACGCCGGGGGGAAGTCGAATTATCTCTATGGTATTACTGGCAATATTAGACTTTGCAGAAGGTAATGGACCCGACTCCTGGGTACGGGTGCCACGATTCCATCATCAATACATTCCTGACTTGATTCAATATGAGAAAGGGGGAATGACAGAAGATGAAATTGCAGGATTATCATTACTGGGGCATCAATTTAAACAAGTTCGATACCGTTATGGCAATATGCAGGGGGTGCAATGGCATAAAAAAACCAATGAATTATCGGCCGCATCTGACCCAAGAGGGGAAGGGCTGGCTTTGGTTCGCTAGGGAGCGTATTTAACGTGAATAATCATTTTGTTGAAGTATGGCATGGCGATATTTTATCGGATGCCTGCTTATTAAAAGGCATAGAAGAGCAAAGGCATTGGTCTTTACTTAATCAGGCAGAACAGGAAAAGGCGGCTACATTTACACGGCCTGAATTACAAAGAAAATATATTAAAACACAGGGTGTATTAAGGGAAATACTTGGGCATTATATGAATGATGCAGCCGATAAAATCGAGATTAAAATAGCAGAACATGGCAAGCCCTTTGTTGAAGGAAGTTTGGTTTATTTTAATTTGTCTCATTCCGGCAATAAGTTTGTGGTTGCGGTCAGTAATGTCAGTGAGATAGGTATTGATTTAGAGCAATATAAAGAAAGAAAAAGTCTTTCCGGATTAGCGGGTAAATGTTTTGCAGACGAAGAAAGGCAGTATTGGCATAGTTTGCCTGAACAACAAAAAACTCAGCAGTTTTATCAATTCTGGGTGAGAAAAGAAGCCTTTGTGAAAGCCGTAGGGCGGGGCATTGCTTTAGGACTTAATCGATGTGTGATTAATCCCGATGATCAAAGCTGTTTTTTAAGGGTTCCCGAGGCTTATGGTGTGTCAACTGACTGGAAAATACAGGCAGTCACACTGGATAAAAAGGATATTTGTGCGTTAGTGGTAAAGGATGTGGCTTTT
>CAYMPX010000216.1:0-4818 GCA_964392135.1 uncultured Methylomarinum sp. | reverse complement strand
TATGCCTCTTTATTATCTGCGAACTAAAAAAGCAATCTAAATAAACTTGAACATCAAAATTAATGAACAAAAAAATATTTAGATGGTATAATAGAAAGTTACCCCCCTTATTAAATCTCTCGCCTTTTTTTTATTCTACAGGTATATTAATGTCCGAAACTGATTCTCCGTTACCCTCTTTCAATGATTTATCTTTAAGCGAACCCGTTTTAAAAGCAGTTAAAAACGCAGGTTACGAAACACCTTCGCCTATTCAGGCGCAAATTATACCTTTCGTATTAGAGGGCAGAGATGTCTTAGGACAAGCCCAAACAGGTACAGGCAAAACAGCTGCGTTTGCACTGCCTATTTTATCTCGTATTGACTTAAAACAAAAAGACCCTCAAGTCCTGGTTTTAGCACCTACACGAGAGCTTGCCATTCAAGTTGCCGAAGCCTTTCAAGGTTATGCATCTCAATTAAAAGGCTTTCATGTACTGCCTATTTATGGCGGTCAAGATTATAGCATTCAATTACGTCAATTAAGACGTGGCGCTCATGTTATCGTTGGTACACCCGGTCGTGTTATGGATCACATGCGCAAAGGCACGCTTAAACTGGATCAGCTAAAAACTTTGGTACTTGATGAAGCCGATGAAATGTTACGCATGGGTTTTATTGATGATGTGGAATGGATTTTAGATCAAATTCCAAAGCAAAGACAAATTGCGCTATTCTCTGCAACCATGCCAACGGTTATCCGTAAAATTGCGCAAAAGCATTTGAATAACCCTGAACAAATCACCATTAAGGTTAAAACCCAAACCGCTGAAAATATCCGTCAACGTTATTGGCTGGTGAGTGGAACACATAAACTGGATGCTTTAACACGCATACTCGAGGCAGAAGAATTTGATGGCATGATCATTTTCGTCCGCACTAAAACAGCAACGATTGAATTAGCAGAAAAACTGGAAGCCAGAGGTCATTCAACTGCTGCAATTAATGGCGATATGTCACAGCAATTACGTGAAAGAGCAATTAATAATCTAAAGGCCGGTAAACTGGATATCTTGATTGCCACCGATGTTGCAGCCAGAGGCTTAGATGTTAATCGTATTACTCACGTTGTTAACTATGACATTCCTTACGATACAGAATCTTATATCCACCGCATAGGAAGAACAGGTCGCGCAGGACGTACAGGGGATGCAATTTTATTTGTTTCCCCTAGAGAAAGACGCTTATTAAGTAATATTGAAAGAGCGACCAAGAAAAAAGTTGAAGAAATGCAATTACCTTCAACTGAATATATCAACAATGCACGTATCTCTCGTTTTAAACAACGCATTACCGATACACTAACAACAGAAGAACTTAGCTTTTTTACCCAATTAATAGAACAATATCAAACAGAACATGATGTTCCAGCCGCTGAGGTTGCTGCTGCACTGGCCAAAATGGCGCAAGGTAGCACACCATTATTAATTAAAGATTTACCCAAAAGATCACGCAACAATGATCGAAAAACGAGAGCAGAGCGCGGTAATAGTAGTGATGTCAGACCGAGGCGTAATAAAAACCAACAAGGTCAAAGCAGATCCTCCGATATAAAAATGGAAATGTTCCGCATTGAAGTAGGTAGTAGCCATGGCGTAAAACCTGGCAATATTGTTGGAGCTATTGCGAATGAAACAGGTATTGACGGCGATCATATAGCACGCATTAAAATTGAAGAAAACTACAGTACGGTAGAACTTCCTGCCGGTATGCCAAAGGAACTATTCCAGGAGCTGAAAAAAGTGAGAGTATCAGGTCAACAACTGAATATCTCATTAATGGATAAATCTTTAATCAAAAAAGCCAAAAGCAAAAAACGCATAAGCTCTTCTTCTAGAAGAGGGAAAAGAAAGCCCAGTGAATAAGATATTTATCAAACCCTCGTAATCCGGGGGGGGTGATAAATAGCTCTATAATATAAAGCGAATCAGTTCGCTTTATATTTATTAGCACGCCTCTAAATTAAATCTTTAACATCCATTATTTCATAAACTTCATAAGCCGGCTCTTGATAAGGATGTTTATCAATAAGTGCCTTTACAATATCTGCAATTAAATGGCTTTCACAAACCATTTCTACTTTATACTCAGACACCTGCTCAACTTGATTTCCCCTACCTATAAACGGCTTACTTCCTTCCAAGGGTCTAAACTGCCCTTCCCCTAAAACCTGCCAACAACAATGATCATACAACCCTATCCGTCCAGCACCTTGGTTAAACAAAGCATCTTTAACCTGTTCAAGATGCGTTTCTGGAACAAAAAAACATAATTTATACATATTATAAGCCCCTCCCGCTTTACCTAGCCCCTTTTCCCCATAAAATCACTTCAATGGTATGAATAATAATCGTTATATCAAGAAACAGACTGTAATTTTTCACATAATACAAATCATATTGTAATTTTTGAATAGCATCATATTCATTTGCACCATAGGGATAACGCAGCTGCGCCCAACCTGTTATACCCGGTTTAACATGGTGTCTTTTTCGATAATAAGGTATTTTTTTATCAAATTGATCAACAAATTCAGGTCTTTCCGGTCTAGGTCCAACAAAACTCATATCACCTTTAAATACATTCCAGATTTGCGGCAACTCATCCAGTCTGATTTTTCTGATAATTGCGCCAACACAAGTGACTCTATCATCATTTTCCTTAGCCCATTGTGCACCGTTTAATTCAGCATCTGTATGCATACTTCTAAATTTAAGGACTTCAAAGTTATCATTAAATTCACCCACCCTTACCTGTCGATATAGAATAGATCCTTTAAAGCCACTTTCAATATAAATTGCACATGCTACAACTAACATAAAAGGCCAACTGACCAATAGCAAAAGTAAACTAGCTAGAATATCAACAGTTCTTTTACCAAAAAGCCTTAAGCCACCACTAGCAAAGCCATCAGAGAAAACAAACCAGCTGGGGTAAATGTTTTCCAAGTCAATTATTGATTTTTCTCTCTCATAAAATGTCAGTAAATCAATAACATCAATACCGTAAACTTTACAATCAAGCAGGTCATCCATTGGAAATTCACAGCGCCTATCATCTAAAGCCAATACAATTTCATCAATATCTAATGCCTTAACAACCGAGATAATGTTTTCATAAGATGAAATCACTTCGTGCGTATCAACAACCACGTTATTGCCATTTAGTGCTAGACAAGCACATATTTCAAAACCACGATGCATATATTTATCATTACTATTAACCAGTTTTTTTGCATTTTCACCCACACCAATAACAAGAATTTTCTTTTTTAAATTTGGAGATTTTATGTAGTTATAGAATAAATACCGACAAAAAATAACACCCAACAAAGCCAATAAAAATGTGTATAGCAATACACTTCTTGCTATATTAAATTCAGGGAATGAATAATAGATAGTTAACAATATAATGAATGAAAAACAGAAACTAACAGCTATCCTGGACAACAAATGGTAATCACCCCAACTTAAACTGCGTCTATATAAACCAATACCTATATTTGCTATCGTTACAACTGTAGCAAATATAGCACTGGAGAGAATAATATATTCATCTTCATACCATGAAGTGCTATATAAGAAGCGAAGCTCAGTGCCAGCATACATAGCAAAAAACAACACGACAAACTCAACCAGAAACAACCCAATATATACGCGTGATAGATAGTGCCTAAATATCCTAATCAAAGAACTCTCCCGTCATTTAAATTAATTTATGTTTTCGTAAAAAATCATTTAGATACTTGATGGGGATTGCATAAGTAATACCACTTGGCTTAGATAAAATCGTTTCTTTACTCTCTTTTATGAACACCTTATTTACAATACCAATAACATGCCCTGTTTCAACATTATAGACAGGACTACCACTATTACCAGGGTACGCTGTTGCATCTAATTGATAAACCATAAAAGGGGATCTTAAGCGTTTTAATAATTTTGCATTTAGCTGTCTGGATCTCATCATAGGAATTGCCACAGGACTAACCGCCGAAATAATCCCCTTATGCGTTACGGGATAAAGCCCAAGAACCATACCTATAGGATACCCTGTAAAAGCAATGGACTGCCCTTCCCTTACCACTTTATTCTCCAACTCTAAAACAGGCAAGGTACCTGATAATAATTTCAATACAGCAATATCATGGTCTTTATCAATAGCAACAACCTTAACATCACGTTTTATTGCTTGATTATTTTGCTGCAAAAAAACAGACAGCACTTCAAAGCCCATATCATTGATTTTTTTTGGTAATACATGTGCATTTGTTACGATTAATCGTCCATCCGCAATAGCAAAACCCGTCCCCAAAAACAAAGCCTTGGGAGAACGCTTAGGCATAAAGGTACCTACAGCGACTATTGATTTTCTTGTCTTATCAATTAAATCCGGCAAAGACCCTGACAAAACTGTAGTAGAAAAAAATGCCATTAGAAATAAGTAAAATAGCTTCATTGATATATAACCAGCAATTAAATAAGTATTTAGAGAGACTCTATACAACACACATCATTTCAGTAAAACAGTTAAACCCCACCCACCCAAAAACCCATAGTTTTTTTAAATTTAAACAGTAACGACACGACCGTGTCATTCCTGCGTTCTCTTAGCAGGAATCTACATTAACTAAAAATAGATTCCCGATAAAAGACTTCGGGAATGACGTGAGGTATAAAATGATTGGGGTTTATAAAAACTGTCCCGTCTTAAGTTGGTAGTCAATAAATACTCTCTAATTTTCACTTGAAGAGCTCTTTACTTTACTTTTATGATCTA
>CAYMPX010000215.1:0-4824 GCA_964392135.1 uncultured Methylomarinum sp. | reverse complement strand
GCACATTCTCAGTACGGAAACTTTTAGTTATTTTTCATTACAGAGCAATAATTTAATAAAACCCTTGAGCTTAAAAACCGTCCCAACAGGGATTTATAGCTATTTTGGCACAATCTCCAGCATAAAATCCTTCATCGTTAAAATTTTTTGCTTTAACTGTTTTTGATAAATTAATGCATAGGTTAAAACCGCAGAAACATAAGCCCGGGTTTCTTTAAAAGGAATTGTTTCAATCCAGATATCAGCAGCCATCGTCGCATTCTTAGGCAACCAGCGATTAACCCGGTGAGGTCCTGCATTATATGCTGCGGCAGCCAAGGCATAATGCCCATTAAACTGATTTAATAACTGTTTGTAATAATAGGAGCCGTATTTAAGATTTGTAGCAGGGTTAAATAAATTATTCTTATGTCCCAATTTCTCTTTTAATTCCCTGGCAATTTGTTGCCCTGTTTTTGGCATAATTTGCATTAATCCTCTCGCTCCTACTGGCGACTGGGCATTTTTATTAAATGCGCTTTCACGGCGAATCAAACCAAAAATAATGGCAGGGCTTAATGCCTGTTTCAGCGCATTCTCTTGCACTTGTTTTTTATAGGCTAATGGGAAGCGTAAAGTCACATCATCCCAATATTTTGCTTTGGCAATAGTAAAAATGGCCACTTGTTTCCAGCCAAGTTCCTGGGCATATTTAGCCGCTACCAGTATTCTTTTCTTATCCAGTTTATTAACTGCATACCACCACTGCCGCCTCGCTTCCATGGGTTTATTAAGCGCAATTAATTCAGCAACCATAACAAAATCAAGTTTTCTTTTTAGCCTTTTCAGCATAACAGGGGCTACTTGTATCGGTGAATCAGATAGTTGATAACTTCTATTTATTTTTTCAGCCGATAAATAGCCATAAAAGCTTCTTTCTGTTGATAGCTGGGTATAAATAAAATTTGCCACCTTGGGCTGTTCAATATTTTCAAACGCTCTCGCCTGCCAATACCGCCACTTATCTTTATCTTTAACCTCTTTAGTTAACGCCGCAATAGACTGATCAACATGCTGCCAGTTTTGCTCTCTTAAAGCCGTTCTTACACGCCATTCTTTTGCAGCAGCATCCGGCTTAGTCAACTGGCTTAGACGACTATAGGCTTGCTTATCTCTCCGAAAAGCCAAAGACATTGCCAAGCGCTGTTCAATCCGTTGTACTGTGGCCTCATTGATCTTGAAATCTCTTTTTCTAGCATCCCAAATACGAATGGCCTTAGCAAGATCTGTCTTTGCCAGTCGATCCACCCCATGCGCAAAGATCAACCCCGCCTGCGCCTGTTTTTTGTTTAATACCTTTACATTATTGATAAGCAATGGATTTGAATGCACCTTAAACCAAAGTGCTGCAATTGACTGGTCTTTCTTATTCATCAATCGCTTAACATACTCTGCCACACGGAATTTACCCTTGCTGACAGCCGCATCAAAACGCTGCCAAAGCATTTCCCTGGTGAAATAAGACGATTTTTTTAAAACATTAAAGATAGGGTTGCATTCACCCGGCTGAGACTGTCCAACAACCCATAGTTTTTTTACTCCTCTTAACGCTTCATTTTTAGCACCTGTTTTATACAACGCCCGGTAGTAATAACACTGCAACTTTGTATTATTGGTATATTTGTAATGACTAATAAATTCTGACCATTGTTGATGTTCTGCCAAATAAAACTGCCATTTATACTTTAGTAAACGGGCATATCGGGTTTTTTCACGGTCTTTCAAAAAACCTTTGATTTTAACCGCTTGATCCAGGTTATTTTTTAACCACTGATACTCTACATAAGGAACCAATGGATAATCATCTAATTGTTCTAACTGACTGTAGAATTGAGTTTTCCCGGTTTTTTTAATCGATTTTTCCATCCGTAGAAATAAACTTCTCTGCGCCTCCAATGTTAACTTAGCTGCCACTGCAAATTGCATAGGCAATACAATTAAAAACAAACATATAATTTTTTTTATCATGGCTAACCTGTTCGCATTTGAAATGCCGTTTTCTTATTCATCAACAGACCGTTATAATTCTACGCTTAATTCGATTTATACAGTATAAAAACAGTGTCCAGCAACCATCCATCATCTTCACAGCAAAATCAAACATCTTATTCCTGGAAATATATCTACAAAATAGCGCTAGAGCATAAAAAACCACTTTTTAAGGCGCATTTTATTGCTATTTTAGCCACTATAGCCAGTGTTCCTGTGCCTTTACTCATGCCGTTACTGGTTGATGAAGTCCTGCTGCATAACCCCGGCACCATAACAGCAATCATCAATCTGTTTATAGCCGAAGAATGGCATAGACCCATTACTTATATTGCAGCCATCTTACTGTTTAGCGTATTACTTAGAGTTATTTCGATAATTTTTAATATTATCCAAGGCAGACAATTCTCTTTTATTTCCAAAGATGTCATTTTTCGCATCAGAAAGGATCTGATTACGCGCCTGAAAAGTATCTCCATGTCCGAGTACGAAAGCTTAGGCACAGGCGCTGTGGTGACTCACATGGTTACGGATCTTGATACCCTGGATAATTTTATAGGATCGACCATCAGTAAACTGCTGATTGCCTGTCTGACTGTCCTTGGCACAGCCATTATATTACTATGGATGCACTGGCAATTAGGACTATTTATTTTATTATTCAATCCTTTAGTTATTTTTTTAGCAAAAAAAATGGGATCTCGCATCAAAGACCTTAAAATCAAAGAAAACTCAGCCTATAGCTTATTTCAACAATCATTAACCGAGACCTTGGAAGCAATTCATCAAATTCGCGCCAGCAATAGAGAAAAGCATTATTGCCAGCAATTAATTGATTCTGCCCTAACAGTTAAAACCCATTCCACGGCTTTTGCCTGGAAAAGCGATGCAGCCACGCGCCTAAGCTTTTTAGTATTTTTATTTGGCTTTGATATTTTCAGAGCATCCGCCATGTTGATGGTGTTTTATTCTGATTTAACTATAGGTCAAATGCTGGCCGTATTTGGTTATCTCTGGTTTATGATGGCTCCCGTACAAGAAATACTCAGCATTCAACATGCCTTTTATGCTGCCAAAGGCGCACTAGCAAGAATCAACAAACTTTGTAGCCTACAACAAGAACCCAATTACCCACACCTAAAAGATCCTTTTAAAAACACGCGCACGGTATCGATCAATATTAAAGAGCTTCATTTCAGTTATAAAGATGATCCGATTTTAAATGGCATCAATCTATCCATAAAAAAAGGAGAGAAGGTTGCCTTAGTCGGTGCCAGTGGCGGTGGCAAGTCAACACTCGCTCAAACCTTGATTGGTCTATACCCACCCAATAAAGGTATGATTTATTTTAACGATATTGCCATCAATGAAATAGGACTGGACGTTGTCAGAGAGCATGTTGCCACCGTTCTTCAACACCCCGCCTTATTTAATGATTCAATCAGAGCCAACTTAACATTAGGACGCAATATACCGGATCAAGCGCTCTGGAAAGCTCTGGAAATAGCTCAGCTAAAACAAACTGTGCGAGAACTGGAGCAAGGGCTAAACACCCGGGTTGGTCGACAAGGTATGCGTCTTTCGGGTGGACAACGCCAACGTCTTGCAATAGCGCGTATGATCGTGGCAAACCCTAGCGTGGTCATTTTAGATGAAGCCACCTCTGCACTCGATACTGAGACCGAACAAAAACTACACCAAGCCCTGGCTGAATTTTTAAAAGACAGAACAACCATTATTATTGCCCATCGACTCAGCGCAGTTAAACAAGCAGATCATGTTTATGTGTTTGAAGAAGGACGGATTTGTGAACAAGGAAAACATGCAACTTTAATTAATAATAAGGGTCTTTATGCAAAACTTTACGGTGAATATCAATGACAGAAACCTACGATTTACATTGCCACTCCACCGCATCTGATGGTTCCCTATCCCCCACAGAAGTTGTACAACGTGCCCAACAACAAGGCGTAACATCATTGGCATTAACCGATCATGACACGGTTAATGGTATAGCAGAAGCAAAAGAAGCCGCTCTATCCTGTGCAATCCAGCTTATACCTGGCATAGAAATATCAACAACCTGGGAAAACAAATGTTTTCACATTGTAGGTTTAAATATTGACCCTGGCGATAGCAGTTTGCTCTCCAATATACAGTCACTACAATCACTGAGAGCAGAGCGTGCTAAAAAAATTGCCTTAAAACTAGAAAAAAGACGCATCCCTGATGCTTATGAAGCTGTTATACAATCCGCAAAGGGCGGCATGGTGACACGCGCCCACTTTGCTAATTTCTTATTGGAAAATAACTACATCTCCAGCCAACAAGAAGCCTTTGACCGTTATCTGGGTAAAGGTAAACCCGCCTTTGTCTCAACTGTCTGGGCTGATTTACATGATGCCGTTAACTGGATTAACCAGGCGGGTGGCGTTGCCGTAGTCGCTCATCCCTTACGCTATAAAATGACCGCTAGCTGGATGCGCCGTTTTTTAGCTTTTTTTAAACAAGTCGGCGGACAAGGCATTGAAGTAGTAACAGGTCGGAGTACAGCGGATGAAATAAGACGCGCCCTGTTTTTTGCCAATCAATATAAATTGGCTGCCTCGGTAGGCTCTGATTTTCACACACCGACCAACCAATGGGTCGATTTAGGTCGCCTGGCACCCCTACCCATTACAGCAAAACCGATTTGGGAATTGTTCTAGCACTTGACGTTAGTAGAAAATTGACGTCCTCACCGACCTAAAGGAACGGTGATTCCTGATGACTCAAGAGCAGGTAGTATCGCTACTG
>CAYMPX010000214.1:0-4848 GCA_964392135.1 uncultured Methylomarinum sp. | reverse complement strand
AAAAATATGAAAAATTATATTCAGGAAATGGCTAATTTAGGGTGCGGAATGTAGGATCTAACAATAATAAGCGCAATTTTTCTAAAGCCAGGCTTAACTTAGTTATATATCTTTGGCGTAGCTTGCGTAAAGTGATAATAATAGCCATCATTGCAATAAAAATTAACGGTTGAATACATACAACATAAACAATGAAATTTTTAAAGATTGCCGGAAAAATATAACTGAGTAAATCATAGATCCAACGCTGGGGAGGGAACAAGGTGATTGTTTCAGAGAAGCATTGCTCAAGTAGACTTTGTAGAGCCTGGCAGACCGATAAATTTTGTGTTGATTCTTGCAGTACAAAATCCTTAACCGATTCGGGAGGAAGAAACCAAAAGAACAAGACGGATACCAGCATAATTAAGGTAATTTCTACAAACGTCCGGTATAACCACTGTCGTTTATCGACCCATTTATGAATCTCTGCTCGACATTCCTGATATTTTTCTTCATTAAAAATGACACTGTGTTGTTGCTTTGAATCTGTCTGCACCATATCAAATTGAACGGGTAAAAAACCAGGCGCATACAATGCGGTTCCCTGTTTAATCCGTTCAATCGCTGTATTATGAATTTTAATTTTTCCGGCTGCTATTTTAGGTTTGCCTGTACGTTGGCTGATGCAAAGCTGTTCAATATTTCGAGGTTGATAACGGTAATACACGCCTAAGCCATCACGCGAATCATATAGTTTACCTTGAACATTAGCATGTGCATCAACCGCACTGGTATCATCCTGAATAAACACCAAGCCTTTTTCAGTGGCTTGCTTTAACATCCATTCTAGCGCGACATTCGATAATCCTGTACGCGGATAACCACCGCCAACATTAGAATGTACTCCTGCAAACCAAACTTGTTCAACACTGTCAGGCTCACGGCTGCTTTCATTCCAGACCTTAGGGTGAAAGGTTTTACGTTCATCATCAATCGATAAGGCCTGGCAAGCATATAAAATGCTGTTGTTCAATTTATAATTGTAAAACTGATGTGGCCAATATTTATCCGTCAATTTTTCAAGTTGTTTAGATGCTAAATCTAAACTCTTAAAAAACCAGTCACTGGTTTTCCATGTTCCATTTGGAAAACCCAATGCAGAAACCGTATCCCACACCCCAAGAAAATGAATTTGTAAATTTGCATCCGGTGCATAACCTTCACCATTAACTGCATATTTTTGTTTAAAATCACTTGCTAGTTCAGGTTTTGAGCTTATATTCTCGTAAGCATGTAAGGCTTGATTAATACGTTCTTGAAAGTCCACCTCAGTCGTTTTTGATTTGTCTAATAATCCACAGCTATCAATAAATCCAGTAAATGCACGCACTGTTGCAGCGCCGCGACTAAAGCCAAAAATATAAATTGTGTCCCCCGCTTGATAATGACGCGCTAAGAATTCATACAAATCACGTACTTTACCTTTAAATCCCAATCCGAGAGCACCTGACAAAGCAACCCAGATTTTATTACTCTTGACAGCAGAGCCATCTACTTTTGTTCCTACGCCATTATCATAAAAACTGATTTGTTGGGTGTTAGAATTGTGAATATCAATTGCTTGATAAAGTTTATACACATTCGAATCATTGCCATACCCACCTTTATTACCTGTACCATCAGAGCAAAGTACAATATTCTTAGCCATTATTCTCTCCTTTACAGTTATAAAAAACACGCATTTATTTTCGTGATATTTACCGCATCATTTAGACATTTACTTTTTTATTTTAATTAATGTTACATATCCTTCAGGGCATCTCCTTACACACAAGTCTTAAATAAGACTGTAAAATACGAATATTTGGGTAACTATGAGTTGGGCAGAAATAGAATTCTTCGCGTGGGAATGCATTAGGAAACGCTCCTGCGTTTCGGGACGCTGGAGCGTCGACGTATGGGTGACCACGCAGAGCGTGGGAACCAGGTAAAAATTTCATTGTTCCCTTATTGAATTGAGACCACTATTGATTGTGAATGCCAGCAATGATTGTATATACTTCGCGCAGTTACGGATTTGGATCTTATAGAATGCAAAAAGGACCATATATGACCCTGTTATTTCTTAGGTTTTAGGTGTCGTTTAAATTTTCCTCATACTTATCCATACTATGATCAGATATTCCATCCACAGGGTTTAAATGTAAGAAGCTTTCTAAATGTCCTTCTAACCCATCCCAAAATATATTCCATCGATTTAATTCTTTATCATGGTGTAGTTCGCCATCACTATCGAAATATATTAATGAACCTACATGTGAATAGGTAATACTAAGGGGAGCTCTAGTGACAACATCATTATTATTAACAAATCGATAAACACAGGAATTATCGTAATTAAAATTTTTAGCAAACCGGTGACTTCCAACGCGTGGCGAGCCGAATGTATATAAACCACTGACACTCAAAGGTTCTTCATTTGTTTGAATTAACCCCGTTGCTAAAGTAGCAAGTGCGGCTCCTAAACTATGCCCTGTAAGCCAGATTGTTTGATTGTTATCTCGAATATTATCAATAGCATCTTCAATATGTGACCACACATAACTTAAAGCCTTTGAAAACCCTCTATGTACATCGCCATAGGATCCAGAGGTTTTTTTAACTTTGGCATCAGTAACCCAGTCTTTTAATTTATCTGGCTCTGTACCTCGAAATGCAATAATGATTTTTTCATCATCTGCTGCTAAAAAAGCTTGGGTACCATGTGAATCAAAAAACACTATTCTCTTTTTCTCAAATCCCCAACTTGCAATTGTATTTATAACATTAGGATTATTAAAATCGTCGTATACAAGGTTTGATGCAGCAGCCAAAAATTTTGCATTTTCAATAGAAAAACTGAACGCTTTAACATTAAATTTCATTATCTTCCCCTTATATAAAAATTTGAGCACAGTCGGTTGGAACGATGGAAAGGAATCACTATTATTTTGCATTACGATCATTATGTTGGGTTTTTACCTCAACCCAATTTACTGTGTATCAAAATTTAATTTTACTGTGATCACAATTGTTTGGATAAGCCAATATTGATTCTTAAACGTAACCAAGGCAATACAAAACTGTTATCTATATCTCAATACTAACTTATAGACTAAGTTACCATCTCCGTGCTATAAAGTAATGACCCATTTGGTTCAAAATAATAAAAACGGTATGAAGCTATGGATCAATTTCCCTACGGATTTGGGTTAATAAATTTATTGCGCGAGGCGCCTGGAAATCCTGTAATCTGGGAAAAGTTCTTAGCTCAGCTAACTAAGAAGCTCAACTGCGAGTCTAGTTTTCTGTTGATTAATCACTTGATTAACAGAGACAAAACACATTTTCTATTTCACTTTAATATCAGCGATAAACAGCTAAAATGCTATAACGAATATGACAATCAATTAAATGCCTTTAATTTTTTTATTGGTAAAAACCCCCACCAGGTTTTTTGTAACCAAAATGTAATAGATAGCGATTTTATTAAGTTTACTGACGAAAAACCGTTGTTTTCCACCGAATTGCAGTATCGTTTTGGACTTTCCATTCCTTGCAATCATTATTTTATTAGTTTGCATATTAATCGCGACCAGCCATTCACTAAGCAAGAGTTACAAAACAATACCCAGCTTTTACAAGACATTATCAGCCCTCTTGAAGAGGCTATACATGCAGAACAGCAACAAAAAATACACAGTCAACTGATTCATCATAGCTACCAACCTTTTGATGGCTATCTTATTGTTGATCAACAACTCAATATTGTTCTGGCCAACCCGGTTTATAAGCTCATTTTTACAGTGCTTGATTGTATTGAGTGCTATAAAAACCAGCTCATTATTAATGACACAAATCTCAAGTCTGCTTTGTTGGCAAAACTCGCTTCACCTGCTGGGCAGTTTGAAACACTCAATCATTGTTCCAATTGTCGGATTGGTTTACTACCCGTTAAAGTACTTGATAATCTGTATAGCTGGGAATGTTTTAAAGATGATTTTATTTTGACCTTTGCTAGTAGCAAATATCGGAATTCGACAGTCTCTAGATTAATGAATGTGCATAAACTGTCCAGAAGTGAGGCTTTATGTGCCTTGCATTTTCTTAATACCCCTTCTATTGTGGATATTGCAGAAAAAACCTGTCGCTCACAAAATACCGTCAGAAACCATATTAAGCGTATTATGCATAAAATGGATGTACATAATCAGGCCGCTTTGATGAAGAAATTAATCGCTTTGGCTTCTTTATAATTGATAGTCATTGCGTTGGATAATGATTTTTGTAGCCTTGATTACACTCTGTTTCATCAAGGCTACATTATTTAAAGCAGTGCTTTTTCAGCGAAAAACAAATCCAATGCCTGCTGTAATGCTTTAACATCCAGGTTTTCTTCCAAGGCATCGGTAATTAAATTAATGCCTGCTTCCCGTGCTTCATTTAAGTTAATAGCGTGTTGATTTTTATAGCCAGCCCAGCTTAATAAGCTGATGCAGGCTTCTGGTAAATCAAACAGTCCGTGTAAATAAGTCCCCATCACCTGATTATCATCTGACCATGCACCCTCTGGTTTTCCTGCCAATGTCATGACAGGTTTTTTTAATGCCTGCCCCTGTGTGATGCCTGCGTGTATTTCATAGCCAGAAATAGCGGTATTTTCAGCTGACAAAAAACCACTGACTTTCTGCAAACATTTTTCCGTTTGTAAGGTGGTTTCCATATCCAAAAAGCACAAACCCGTTGCTGAACCTGGCTGACCTTCTATGCCTTCTGGATCATGAATGGCTTTACCCAACATTTGATAGCCGCCACAGATCCCCATTA
>CAYMPX010000213.1:0-4852 GCA_964392135.1 uncultured Methylomarinum sp. | reverse complement strand
TAAGAACCATCTTATTGCCATTTGCATCAAAACGAACATATTCTTGTCGTCCATGACGACAACGCATATAAACCGTATTTAAAACATTTCCCGATTCTATGAGGCATTCCTTTTTCAATCTGGGGTTTATAGTGATCCACTGTGGTTGATTGGACATGATTGTTTTCGATACGCCATTACCAACACCCGCACTAAACTCTCCAAAAAATTTCCCGATGTTATTGGTCACTGAGTCACCATGAGTTACCGTTGGCGATAAAATTAGAAAATAAGCTATAACAAGTTTTTTTACCATTGGCTTCTAAATATAGTTTTTATTTAAACATTTCCACAGTTTCAATATAATCACTCCAGCCCCATCATCAGGATGCGAAGTTCCACAATCAGCCAGCAACTTACCACCCAAATCATGCAATCCAAAGGCATTACGAATAGCCAAGCCAAGAGTAAAGTGCAGATCAATCAAATCATCTTCCTGTAAAACTGCTATTTCTGTTTTTTGTTCATCAGTCAGAATAAGTAATAGTCTATCGACTGCCTCAGAAACAGATTCAGGGGCTTTACCCAGCTGGAGTGGTAAATATTTCATTATCAGAGCTACCACATACCACCCAGAAACACAGTGAAGAACCCAGTAGCCAGCATACCAAATACCGATAAAATGATAAGCGCAGGGATAGAGGCAATAGCGAGTTTCACCATCAGAATGACCATTGAAATAAATGGTATTTGAATATCGGTTACTACAACTTCCTGTTTATCGTTGCTCATTACAATTCCTATTGTCCATAAACCGTAAACCATATCTAACAAGGTTTCTCTGTGGGGCAGGGGTTAAACTAATCTCCAGTTCTTTTAATGCCAAGCAAAAAACTTCAGCATAACCTTGCTGTTTTTTACCTTTTCCTGAATACCCCAGCATACCCATTAAATTAATCAATCTCTCTCGGTCATCTTCAGGAAGCCAGCAAGATATTTTTGATTCTCCTGCCCCAATTTTGGAATTATAAAACCGTCGCTGTTTTTTCGTATTTGAAATAGCCATTTTCAGATACCCTTGATTTTTATTTGGTTATAACTAACTATAACCGGTTAGTTATAACCATTATGCAGATTAATATACATGTTAGTACAGATATAAAGTTTTGTCAGTTTTGTAGTTGAAATGGTGAAATACGGTACTTAAATTACTAAAACATTTGTTTTATGTAAAAATAGTGTTTTTCTTACTCTAAATGTGTGTTTCTATAGTTGTTAATAGGCGATTTTTTGCGTGGAACCTAAATTTTTACGTTTTGCCATTCTCAGTAAAACCCTATAAAATAGTAATTTTAGTAAATTCTATTTTCAATCAATGACCTGAAAAATGAACAATTTTTTCAAACAGGTTTTGAAAAGCAGGGTGGAGGAAAGATGGCTAATTCAATTGAACTGAAATTCAAGAAGATTCAGAAAGAGTTTTTAGAATATTTGAAATACACAAAGGGTCATGCTGAAACCACTTGTTACAACTACAACTCGGATTTAAACATCTGGATTGCCTGGCTAACTGAAGAAGAACTGGACTGGCGTAAATGTAAACCAACCGATGTAGAACACTTTGTAAGTTACCTTTCTAAAAAAAATGTAGGCGCACATGCAGTTGCAAGGAAAATATCTTGTCTATCTACTTTTTATAAATGGGCTAAACGTAGGGAGTATGTACAAGATGATCCAATCTACTTAATTGATAAACCTAAACGCCCCAGTAGGATTCCTATTTGGTTAGAACAAGAAGAACAGGACGCATTCATGAAAGCCACACGCAATTATGATGATATTCCTGAAACCATTTTTGGGCGGAGTAGGGCTTCATCGGTAAAAATACGCCAGCGTTATGAGCTGATGTTTACCTTAATACAGAAAACAGGCTTACGGATTAGTGAAGCACTGAGCTTAAAAGTAAGTGATATTCGCTTAGTAGATGGTATGGCTCAATCTGTCAGGGTGATAGGGAAAGGCAATAAAGAAAGACAAGTACCATTGCCGGAAGGATTTAAGCGTGAACTCGCTTTAGCTTTAACTGATAAATCTAGGGATGAATATCTATTTGCTAAAAAGCCAGGTGGTAAACCCGTTGGACAACATGCAGCACGAGCTTATTTAAAAAAGTTGGTGGATAAGGCAGGTATTGATAAAAAAGTAACCCCGCATAAACTACGCCATACTTACGCCACCCGCCTGCTGGAAAAAGACGTGCAGCTGATCGATATCCAGGCATTGCTGGGGCATGAGAGTATTGCCACCACGCAGATTTATACGCATGCGGGGCAGGAGAGGTTGAGTAAGTTGGTGGCGGATATATGAAATATTTAGGGGGGGACAATGAATAATAGATGGGAACTTTACGAAATAGAAAACCATGAAAAAATTAACTCCTTACTAGATAAACGCTTCAATAAATTAATTGGTGTAGCAAAAATAAAAATACAAAATGGTGAAGACCCAATAGACTCAGGTAGTAATGTTAGGAAAAAAATGGACTTTATGATGCAATCAATAGAAGGGTTTGGGGCTTCTGATACAGAACCGAGAAAAATTCTTATTACTTCTATTTGTGAAGAACTTGGATTACCTCTAAATAAAGAAGCCATAAATAAACTTCAATGAAACGGGAGTTTTTTGCTAAAAGAGATGTCACTTTTTTGTATGTATTTACCACTACGTAGATTTATACGCATGCGATCTTTGCGAGATTACAGAAATATCTAAATCAGGTTATTGGTAGTTAAAATTACTGCGGATTGCCGATAAAAATGATAACTAACTAAAAATACACCCTAGCCAGATTATGATAGAAAATAAAAGCCTTGATATTTCAAGCACAAAAATAGAACAGTTACGCCAATTATTTCCTGAAGCATTCTCAGAAGGGAAAGTGGACTTTCAACGTTTACGCCATATTTTAGGTGATGATGAAGTTGTGTTTCATAGAGAACATTATGAACTTAACTGGGCGGGGAAAAGTGAAGCGCGGGCAGAAATTCAAAAACAAACCAGTGCCACTTTAATACCAGACTCAGAGGGCATAGACGCAGAAGACTGTGGCAATATTTTTATTGAAGGCGAAAATTTAGAGGTGTTACATGTGTTACAACGGTCTTATTTTGGCAAAGTAAAAATGATTTATATCGATCCTCCTTATAACACGGGTAACGACAGCTTTGTTTATCCTGATGATTACACGGAACGCCAAAGTGAATACAAAAAACGCACGGGTATCACGGATGAAAACGGCTTTTTAAATAAACAAGATTTATGGAAAAAGAACGTTAAAGAAAGTGGACATTTTCATTCGGTCTGGTTGTCGATGATGTACCCGCGCTTGTATTTAGCGCGTAATTTACTGCGTGAAGACGGGGTGATTTTTATCAGTATTGATGATAATGAGCAGGCGAATTTAAAACAGTTAATGGATGAGATTTTTGGGTCGGATAATTTTGTTGGCTGTATCGTTTGGAAAAATGTAACGGACAATAATCCTACCAATATATCAACAGAGCATGAATATTTACTTGTCTTTGCAAAAAACAAAGAAAGACTAGATAGCGTATGGAAAAGTAATTTATCAGACTCAAAAGAAAAACTTAATGATATATGGAAAGAATTATCCGTGAAACACACCAAATCAGATGAATTACAAGCGGAATATTCCCTGTGGTTCAAGCAAAACAAAGCTTTCTTAGGAAAATTAGATAGGTATAAATATATTGATTTTGATGGCGTGTACACTGGTAGTCAAAGCGTACATAACCCAGGGCGGGAAGGATATAGATATGACATTATCCATCCAACATCAGGAAAGCCTTGTAAGCAGCCTCTTATGGGTTACCGGTTCCCTCAAGAAACAATGAAACGATTACTTCATGAGAAGAAAATTTTGTTTGGTGATGACGAAAATAAAATAATTGAACTAAAAGTATATGCAGATGAATTCAAAGATAAACTATCAAGTCTTATAGACTTGGATGGACGAATTGGAGCTTATGATTTACGCGATTTATTTCATGAGGCTGTTAAAGTTTTTAATAATCCAAAACCTGTAAATTTCCTTGAATCTATTTTTTCTTACATTCTTAATTCAGAAGATATTATCTTCGACTTTTTTTCCGGTTCAGGAACAACAGCTCACGCCACGCTAGCTTTAAATGAACAGGACGGCGGTAATCGACAGTTCATTTGCGTACAAATGCCCGAAGATTTAGATGAAAAAACAGAAGGCTATAAAGCAGGCTACCGCACTATTGCCGATATTTGCAAAGCACGTATTAACAAAGTCATCACTAAGCTACAAA
Source organism: uncultured Methylomarinum sp. (assembly GCA_964392135.1). Taxonomy (GTDB): domain Bacteria; phylum Pseudomonadota; class Gammaproteobacteria; order Methylococcales; family Methylomonadaceae; genus QPIN01. The sequence goes on along the minus strand of CAYMPX010000213.1, from coordinate 518 downwards.
CCGAACGCGATAGCAATCCCGACAGCATCGCTGAACAGCCTTTAGGCTTTAAAAGTTTTAAAATTGCTCCCAGCAACTTTAAACAATGGCGGGATGATACCGATACAAGGAATATTTTAGAACAATTAGATTTACACCGCTTTAGTGAGCAAAACGATAGTAGTAATGAAAACAGGCTGATTGAGTTATTACTTAAATCAGGTCGTCCTTTAACGGCTAAAGTTGAAACCCATCTTATAGACGGGCAAACCTTGTATAACGTAGAATCGGGTGACGTATTGATGTTTTTTGATGCTTATAACCCCGCTGTTAAAACCTATATCCTGAGCTTGAAGCCTAAAAAAGTCGTCTGCCTTGATCGCGTGTTTCATAATAATGATGAAGCGTTAAGCAATTTCAAGCTGAATTTAAAAGACTCAGGTATTGAGTTACAAATAATTTAGAGGCGGTTATGGAATTAGCATTTGATGGACATCAAGATTATCAATTAGAGGCAATACAAGCCGTGATTGAATTAT
>CAYMPX010000212.1:0-4869 GCA_964392135.1 uncultured Methylomarinum sp. | reverse complement strand
ACTGTTAAAATTTTAATTGAAGAAAACTACGGCTTTCTAACTAGACGGGGTTTATAATAAATCGGGGAGTATTACAATACCGCAATAATTGCTTCACCCATTTCAATGGTACCGGCTTTAGAATCAGGGTTTAAATCAGGTGTTACCCGCTCACCCGCTTCAATCACCTTTTCTACTGCCGTTTTAATTTTACTTGCCGCTGCCGTTTCACCTAAATGGTTTAACATCATCACACCCGCCATAATGACAGCCGTTGGGTTGGCAATATTTTTTCCTGCAATATCAGGTGCACTACCGTGTACTGCCTCAAATAATGCGGCATCAGTGCCAATATTTGCCCCCGGAATTAAACCTAATCCACCGACTAAACCTGCAGTTAGATCCGATAAAATATCACCAAACATATTGGTGGTTACCACCACATCAAACTGGCCTGGATCCATAATCATATGCATACAAGTTGCATCAACGATTTTGTCATCAAACTCAATTTCCGGGTATTTTTTAGCCACTTCTCTTGCAGTATCTAAAAATAAACCGGAGGTGTATTTTAAGATATTGGCTTTATGACATGCCGTTACTTTTTTACGACCGTTTTCTATGGCATATTTAAAAGCGTATTCTACGATACGTTCAGAACCTTCTTTAGTGATAACCGCTAAACTTTCAGCCACATCTTTTTGTCGGGTTAAATAATGTTCCAGCCCTAAATACAAACCTTCGGTATTTTCTCTTACTACCACAATATCAACATTATCAAACCTGGTTTGAGCACCTTTCCAGGTTTTTGCTGGGCGTATATTGGCATATAGATCGTATTTTTGACGCAATGCCACATTAATACTTCTAAAACCACCACCGACAGGTGTGGTTAAAGGCCCTTTAAAAGCAATTCTATTTTTATCTATCGAGGCCAATGTTTCATCGGGAATAGGTGTGCCATGCTTATCAAAAGCAGCCATGCCTGCATCGGCTTGTTCCCAGCTTATTTTTACGCCTGTTGCATCAATAATTTTGACAGCGACATCCATAATAGATGGACCAATACCGTCACCCTTAATTAAGGTAATATTATGCATTTTCTAATTCTCCAAAGTCTAAAAATGCCTCAAATCATACACAAATTCAGTATTTTTTGCTGAATGGTGTGTTGATAAACTATAATTACCTCAATAGTGATACAGAGCTAAAAATAATGCGCTCTAAAACATCCTGTTCCAAAGGGTGACTGCATGGATATATTTCCAGGAGAGCATTGAGAGAGAAAGTAAAAACAACCTGGGACCATTGTTTATGGCTAAGGGATTTTACTCTGTATCACATTAAAGTTTTTTTAAAATTTATTATACGTTACTGACTCTTAGAGATAATCATGGAAAAATCATTCATCTTACACATGCTAACCACAGCAAAAAACCTAAGTCCTTTTGATGTAAATATGGCTATGGATGCTGGCTGGGTAGCTGCAATACCCTATATCAATGTAGAACCAAGCGAAGTTAAAGGGTTAATTCAGGATGTTATTTTCTCTCGTAGTCCTAAAGGACTGAATAGAACAGGTATTTTTATTGGTGGACGAGATACCAAACAAGCCAGAGATATGCTAAAAGCGGCAAAAAATGCCATGTTCCCTCCTTTTCATGTGTCTGTTTTTGCTGACCCTAGCGGTGCCTTTACAACAGCAGCGGGTATGGTTGCAGCTGTTGAAAGAGAGCTAGAGACAAAATTCAATACTACGCTTAAAGGACAAAATCTAATTGCATTAGGTGGTACCGGACCTGTTGGTCAAGCTGCGGCTGTTCTTGCTGCTCAAGCCGGTGCCAATGTTCGCATTATTGGCAGACAACTAGAAAAAGCACAACGTATAGCAGACCTTTGTAGCAACGAATTTGGTGAAGGAAAAATATCCATCACAGCGGGTACGGATGCTGATAAAGCAGAATACATTAAAACAGCAAATGTGGTATTTGCTACGGGTGCAGCAGGCATTGAATTACTGACTGCTGAACATATTGCTTCAGCGACACAGCTTAAAGTAGCGACTGATATTAATGCAGTACCCCCGGCTGGTATTGCCGGGTTAGATGCTTTTGATAACGGTACTGTCATTAAAGGCAGCACATGTGGTGCTGTAGGCTTAGGTGCTTTAGCGATTGGTAATATTAAATACCAGACACAAAGCCGTCTATTAAAAGAAATGATTGAAAGCGAAGAGCCCGTATATCTACATTTTGAACATGCGTTTGAAGTCGCTCGTGACGTTATAAAATCATCTAAATAAGGAAGTAAAATGCCAAAGCGCAGTATTCTTCATATGTTTGACCCTATGCCAAACAATAGCCCGTTTGATATTAATATGGCTTTAGATACAGGATTTGATGTGTTAATGCCTTATAACAATGTTAAGCTGGAAAGCGTCCATGGACTCACTCAGGATGTTATCTTTTCTCGCAGCCCATCAGGCATTAAACGAACGGCAATTTTTATTGGCGGCAGAGATATAGGTCTGGCAATGGATATGATGAATAATGCGCAGCAAGCAATGGTTCCGCCGTTTGAAGTATCAATACTTGCAGATCCTAGCGGTGCCTTTACCACAGCAGCGGCATTGGTCGCTTGCGTGGAAAAAGAACTCAAAAAAAATCACAATAAAACACTTAAAGACTGTAAGACGCTTGTTTTTGGCGGAACCGGTCCTGTGGGTATTGCAACGGGGGTTATTGCCTCACTTGCAGGTGCAAAAACTGCTCTGGTAGATCACATGTCTATTGAGGCTGCCAATGATGCTGCAGAAGAATATAATCGCCGCTGCCAAAGCAGCCTTACAGGTGCTAAAGCTAATTCAGATGAAGAAAAAGCATTATTAATCGCGGATGTTGATATTATCTTTTGTACAGCCAAAGCAGGAATCCAGGTATTAAGTTCAGAATTACTTGCCCAAGCTAAACAACTCAAAGTGGCAGGCGATGTTAATGCGGTTCCACCAGCGGGTATTGCAGGCATTGGCAGCAAAGATAATGGTATTACGCTAGATAAACCGGCAGGTGCTATCGGCATTGGTGCTTTGGTTATTGGTAATGTTAAATACCAGTTACAGCACAAATTATTAGAGCTGGCATTAGATACCGAAGAACCTGTTTACCTGGACTTTAGAGATGCTTTTAGCAAAGCACAAGAAATAGTCTAAGGTCGCATAAACAACTGAAGCACTCTACTTTGCTAAAGATCACAGGTAGAGCAAGCTTCAGTCCGCATAATTATAACGATAGAGTCTTATCGCAATAGACTGAAATTACCATAAACACCGATGCATAGGTATTTATTTATACGCCATGCAAATACAACTAACTAAACCAACCCGCTATCTATCAACTTAAACTTAACCGCTAAACGAGTCAACTCTACATCATTCTTCAGCTTTAGCTTGTCATACAAGCGATACCGATAGGTATTGACGGTTTTATCACTTAAAACCAGTATTTCCGACATTTCTTTAATACTCTTTCCCTGTAATATTAAATTAACAACCTCAGACTCTCTTTGTGAAAGTTTTTCAAAAGGCGAATCATTTCCACCGTGTAAACTTTGAAAGGCTAAGTTGTTTGCAACTTCAGAACATAAATAGCGCTTATCATTCATTACGGTATGAATAGCACTCACCATTTCATCAACCGGTGAACCTTTCGAAATAAACCCAACAGCACCTAGTTTTAATAATTGCTGAGGAATCGGCCCATCATTATGTATAGACACAGCAATCACTTTTATTTTTGGATGTTTGTGTAATACGCGCCTACAAGCTTCTATACCTCCAATTCCAGGCATATTAATATCCATCAACACCACATCAGGTGAAATCTCGTTTAAAAGCTCTAGCCCACCCTCTCCACTCGAAGCAACGCCAACAACTTCGATATCTTCCTGTGAATTCAGCAGCGCTTCTATACCCGTTCTCACCAGTTCATGATCATCAACTAATAAAACTTTAATCATTCAAAAACCTGCTATTTAACTAATCATTAACTTCGAACCAATGGTCATTAACACCTGAATCCATGACTTCAATGCGGTTAACAGAACAAAAAACATTAGTTTCACGGAGATTAGGCGATTATTACTCCCACATAATCTGTAATTTCAAGCGTTTTCGTCCTGTACCGTAGGAAGTTACAGATTCAGACAATACTCAAAGACCATCCTATTCTACAATACTAAATAAGCAATGCATTAAATTAATATCAATTAATTTAATAATCAGATTCGCTTTCTACAATTATTCTTCCTCCTACACTAGACTATAGAACAAGTTTATCTTAGCTATTCTGCTAGTTCTGCTATCATCTTCACATGTTAGAAAACAATAACTGGATTACCAGCCTGTCCAAAAAAAAAGAAGGCATCAATTATTCAACCGCATTAGGCTCGTTGTTTAGCATCATACTTATACTGTTTATTGTCTTTTATGCTGCCAATGATCCATTAATATTTCTTAACCTTCCCGGACTCACTATTGTTATTATTGGCACTGTTTCTGCTCTCTTTCTCAGCCATCCATTAAAAGATATTAAGCAGGGTGCCAAATCGATTAAACGCATCATATTTTATGAAAGTCTAGACCCTCAGAAAGAAGCGGATGAAATTATTGCTGTTGCAAAGATGTGGTTTCATCGAGATGCAATCGCCGTTGAAAATGTTATTGATTCAATTCATAACCCCTACTTAAAAACCAGCTTCCAGTTAATTGGCCAGTCGGCGGCTGGCCCCCGAGCCGCTGGTCACCGCCGTGGGGCCAATCCGATACGAGGTGGACGAACCGCTCCGGGCTGTGACCTTCCGACTCGATCCCAACGACGCCCAAGGTCGGAAGAG
>CAYMPX010000211.1:0-4885 GCA_964392135.1 uncultured Methylomarinum sp. | reverse complement strand
ACCATCGTCCCGATTTGAAGCAGGTAATGCTGGAAATGATGGTTTGCCATGATGGAGGCATCCCGTTGATTGGTAAGGCTTTAGATGGTAATTCCTCGGATAATACTGTTTTTAAAGAGCGTAGTGAACAGTTGATTGAAAACTTTAAAGCCTCGGAAACACCGCGTTATTTAGTGGCTGATTGCAAGCTTTATACGGAGAAAAATTCACCCAATCTGAAATGTTTGTTGTTCGTGACTCGAATTCCCAACAATATAACGCGAGCCGGAGAAATCATTGATAAGGCTCTGGACGCGCCTGATGCTTGGAAAACACTGGATGATGGTCGTAAAATGCAAACGTTTGAGCTCGAACATTATGGGATGAAACAGCGTTGGCATGTGCTTTCTTCTGAAACCTCGAAACAGCGCGCAATAAAGCAGGTCGATAAAAAGGTGACCCAAGAAGCCAGAGCGATTGAAAAACAACTCTTTCACCTGCAAGCCAAGCGGTTTAACTGCGCTGAGGATGCGATTGCCGCCGCAGAAACACTCACTCAAAAGTGGAAGTTTCATCGTCTTAAAGGGACTGAGACGGTTGAGCATTTGAGCTATGAAGGCAAAGGACGACCTAAAAAAGACCAAAAACCCGGTATCACAAAATATCAAGTGATGGGCGAAAATGAGCAGGATGTCGCCAAAATCGAGCGCGTAAAAGCTAAAGATGCGCATTACATCATTGGCAGCAACACCGATTCCAAAGCGCTTAGCGATTCAGAAGTCGTACACGCTTATAAAGAGCAACACCAAGTAGAGCGTGGCTTTCGATTTCTCAAAGACCCATTATTTTTTGCATCCTCGTTATTTGTAAAAACGCCAAAGCGCATTATGGCATTACTGATGGTGGTGATGCTGCTGTCGTTACTGGTCTACGGGATTGCAGAAAGGCGAATGCGAGCCAACCTAGCCGAACAGAAAGAAACGCTGCCGAATCAAATTCATCAGCCAACAGCCGCGCCGACTTTACGCTGGGTATTTCAGTTACTCTATGGCATTCATTGTCTCGATATTTCCACTGAAAAGCAGACGCAGCAAGTGATTGAAGGGCTTACACCTTTGCGACAGAAAATCTTACTTCTTTTTGGAAAAACTGTGGCGGATATATATCAACTTTCTTATGGGTAATACCCGCTCAATGTCAGTAATTCAAGAACTAAACGCATATAACATAGAAAACATTATAATGTGAATTAAAATCTAAAAACCAAGAACCAGTTCATACCTAGACCTTAAAATATTAAGAAAGACATTGTACTGACAGAGCCAGTTCTTCCAAAGGACTTATGGTTCATGCATTTGGAATTGCTTGCGTATGAGCTCTTAACATATTGAACCCATTAAGCATTATGCAGGAATGACTCAAACATCAACAATGACCAAATCGTTGTACTATAATCCCTTAATCCACTTTGATGCTGATCTACCACTTTTTTCAAAAACTGTTGATTAAACAAGCCACAACCTACCATGGTTTCACCCAGCAAAGAATCTCTGATCTGGTCTTTTAACGGGCCTTTAAACCAGCTACCCAATGGCACAGAAAACCCCATTTTAGGTCGGTATAGAATGTCACTGGGCAAATAAGATTCAAGACTTTTCTTAAAAATATATTTACCTTCCCTGTTCTTTAATTTTATCTCAGGAGGTAAGGTGGCCATCCATTCAACTAACTTATGATCTAAAAGTGGCACACGAACCTCTAAGGCATGTGCCATACTGGCTCTATCTACCTTGGTTAAAATATCCCCTGGTAAATAGGTTTTAATGTCTAAATACTGTACTAAAGACTGGGGATTTTCACCAGGTGAATTTGCAAGATGTCGCCTAAATACTTCAACCGCCTGATAACCTTGTAAATCATTGTTTAATGTTTCACTAAATAATGCCGACCGAATTGCATTAGAATTAACGGAAACACTGTGAAAATAACCTTCTAAAGAATCCCTTCCTATGGATTCAAAGGTTGACTTTGCTCTGAATATTTTAGGTGCCCAGTCTGCTTTTGGGTAAACCTGTCCCATAAAACCAAATAAAGGTTTACGTAGTACATCGGGCATAATACTGCGTATACGGTCTTCATAAGCATGCCAGCGATAACGTCTATAGCCTGCCAGATTTTCATCACCACCATCGCCGGATAAGACCACAGTTGCTTGTTTTTTAGCTAACTCACAAACTCTATAGGTAGGCAATGCCGAACTATCCGCATAAGGTTCATCATATATGCCTGCCAGCTGATTAATTAAACTAAAATCTTCCGGGTCAACTTGTTCAACTCGATGAGCAGTATGATATTGTTTTGCGACTTTTGCGGCAAACTGCGATTCATTAAACTGAGGATCACCAAAAGAAATTGAACAAGTATTAACCGGGTTATCCGTTAAGCCTGCCATCATGGCAACAATGGCACTGGAATCAACCCCACCTGATAAAAAAGCACCTAAAGGCACATCTGCCACTGTACGTATTTTTACTGCTTCTCGCAAGCGTTCAATCAGTTCTTCCTGCAAGTCTTTTTCAGACGCTTTTAGACTGTTAGTAAAACTAACATCCCAATACTGTCTTGGTTGGTAAGACTTTGACCCGTACTTGATACTTAGACAATAACCTGGCTCTAATTTATAGACCTCTTTATAGATCGTTTTAGGATCAGGAATATAGCCAAAACCAAAATAATCTTCTATGGCAGTCGGATCCATTTCTTTTGACAATTCGGGATGTTGTTTTAAAGCTTTTAATTCTGAGGAGAATATGAACTGTCCATTTTTTAATTCTGAGTAGAATAAGGGTTTAATACCTAGTCTATCTCGCGCTAAAAACAATGTTTGCTTATCTCTGTCCCAAATGGCAAAGGCGAACATACCTCGTAAATGTAACACACAATTTTCTCCCCAGGCTTGCCAGGCATAAACAATCACTTCAGTATCACAATGGGTTTTAAATTGATAACCTAAGGTTTCCAGTTCTTTACGTAACTCAGGAAAGTTATAGACTTCACCGTTATAGGTTAAAACCACATTGCCATCGGCACTATGCATGGGCTGTTGACCACTGGATAAATCAATAATTGATAAGCGTCTATGTCCTAAGCCTAACCCCGCTTCTATGTGTAAGCCACCTTCATCCGGCCCCCGGTGAAATTGACTTTCATTCATCACATGCAATAAATCACGATTTATTTCACGTTTTCCCGTTATATCAAAAATTCCGACAATACCACACATACATTTATTTCCTTAATATTAATGAGTCATATACATTGGTATATTGATTAACCATTGCCTGAATAGAAAAATTATCAACTATTCGCTGGTGACTATTTTCACCTTGTTGTTGCCTTGTTTCAGAATCATTAATCAAATGATATAAAGCCGCAGCCATTTCTTCAGGATTAGAAGGAGGGACTAAAAACCCTGTTTCATTATGTTTAACTAACTCAGGTGTTCCGCCGACATCGGTTGCAACAACCGGCAAGCCTGTAGCCATAGCTTCTAAAATAGTATTAGAAATACCTTCTGCTTGCGAGGGTAAGACAAAAATATCAAATAACCGCATGACATCTGCAATATCATTACGCTCGCCAGCGAGCCAGGCATACTCATACAACTGATGTTGTTTCAGTAATGCGCTAGCCTGTTGTTTTAACGGACCCTCACCGACTAAAACCAAAAAAACCTGTCCTATTAAACCGGGATTTTCTTGCATGAGTATAATAAAAGCCTTTACTAAGGTGATTTGGTCTTTTACCCCGTGCATTCTACCTACTGTCCCTATATAAATATTTTTTTTATCAAATACTAAAGGACAATCTAGCAAAGCCTGTTTATGTTTCTTCGGAAAAAACCTTTGTATGTCGACACCATTACAAATCCTACGCATTTTCTTACCAGAAATTCTAACTTTTTGTACCAGGTAGTCCTGCAAATGCATTGATAATGGAATAAATATTTGAATCAAAGGACTTAGCAACCGACGTAACCAGTGATATTTTTTATTATTGCCTTCAGGGTCAAAAACATCCCAGCCATGCTCACCATGCACTCTATATTTAACACCCGCTAAAAAAGCAGGCACTTGATATTCAATGGTTCCCAGGTTTCGGGTATGAACGATATCAACGTGGTATTGTTTAATAATTCGATAAAATGATAAAAAAGAATTCCAATCTTGTCCTTCTTGCTTATGTAAATCTAATATTTCAACGTCTTGCTTTTGCAAGCGTTCTCTAAAAGACGTACTGCCTTTTAAACAAATAATAATATGTCGATATTTCTCAGCAGGCATATTGTTAATTAGATTTATTAAACCATTTTCAAGACCGCCGGTACCCAATCTATAAATAACATGGGCGATAAGCGGCACTTGTTTTGTCTTATTAGCCAATATCTTAACCCAGGAAATAATTCATCATTTTAGTTTAGTTTACCCTGCAGGAAGCTTCGCGCTCAGGGCTACGCTCCCACAGTTATATATAATAACTATCATACCAGGCAACAAATTTTTCTATGCCCTGCTCTATTGTAGTACTTGGTTTATATCCCACATCCTGCACTAGCGCTTCAACATCGGCATAAGTGTCTGGCACATCACCTGGCTGTAATGGCAACAATTCTTTTTCTGCTGTTTTTCCCAAATACTTTTCTAAAGTTTCAATGTAACTCATCAGCTCTACCGGGTTTTGGTTACCTATATTATAGACGCGCCAAGGCGCTTTACTGGTAGCCGAATCTGGCTTGTTACCACGCCAGTCAGGATTGGGCTTGGCAACATTATCCAAGGTTCTTATAATCCCTTCGACAATGTCATCAATATAAGTAAAATCTCTACGATGCTTACCATAGTTGAAC